>WFRA01000413.1 GCA_015486775.1 Kiritimatiellales bacterium
GTGGAGCACAAAAAGGCTTGCGATGATTGCGCGGATATACTCCGAGTATCGACCGTGAAGGCTGAACCCATCTGCGGTGGCGCGGAGAGCGTGTCCAAGGCAAATACCCCAGACTCCGCGACATCACCCAGCACCGGAAGCACGCAGAAAAGCCACGGAAGAAGGAACCTGAGAGTCCCCGCCTTCATCCTAGTTTGCACTCCGAACCGGCCAGACATAGTGGGTTGCCCACTTGGAAACTGAGGATCTCGACTCGTCCAGGGGGGCGGTAAATACCGCCTCTTCGGCGGTCAGCGAGAAACACTCGGCAACCGGCGTAAAGGTAACGCGATCGTAGTATTGGCCGCGCACGTAGCTCATATCCGCCGTCCAATAAATGTCCAAGGGAACGTCGAAGGGATGCCCTGTCGGCAAATGGGGGACGTTGTTGGTGTCGAGCAAGGTCTCCACCTCGGTAACGGTCGGCAGACGCCAACCATCGCCCAAGGTTGCGCAGGCGGTGCTGGCACTCCACCATGTAATCAGAAAACTCGCACCCCCATAGATATCCGGGTCGTCATAAGCTACAGGCTCTTTTTGCCACATTAGCCCGGTTGTGTTGTCGGTGATCGATCCATCGCCGTTGTCGGTAAAGCGGGGTGCCTTGGCCGTAATGCGAACCTTTACCTGTTCCGAATAATTTTCGTCCCAGTCCACCCCGGCGTTCCAGACAATAAGCCGATCGGTGCCCGTGGGCACCATGGCACCGATGTCGCCCGAAAAGCTTTTGGCCTGCACATCGTAAGATGCCCCGCTATTAGTGGAGACCTCGCACATGATGGACACATTGCTGGAACCGGAATAGGCAACATCGTAGAGAATGTCCACCAGCTTGGAGTTTTCGCGCTGGGATGCCCGTATATTGTCCACCGTGGGACTGGCCATTGCGCATAGTGGAAACAACAGGATCAAAAACAAACCGATCTTCTTCATCACCAACACTCCTTTTCTTAACTTAAAGACAGCAAGATAACCCAAGAACGGCCTTGAGTCAAACCCCAAGCGAATTCCAACGGAAGAAAATCCTGCGGAGGGCATAAAAGAACTTTCCGCCGGGGGGCGGGCTTTGCGTAGCTTCTGTCGATTGAGACTGAAGTGGAAGGTGTCGAGCGCAACGGGTTTCCGAGGTTCGGGCAATTGAATATTGACAAGCCGCCAGGCGTTTCCGGCATCGCGCTTGGCCAGGCCGGGTTTGAGCAGGAGTTCGTCGCGCTTGAGCTTTTTCATGGTGCGGATTTCGTGGGACGCTTCCAGAATTTCTTGAGTCGGCGACGGCGCATGGACTATTCCTTAGTCGCGGCTACAGGCGAAGCGCAGGAATCAGCCCGCCACGGGCGTGACGCCCTTTTTGAGGATAATGTTGCCGCCACTTGGCCAGCTCGCCGGAGAAATTCCTTTAAGCATAACCTTCTCCTCGATTGGAAATGAAAACCGCTGGTTTCCCGAGTCCCCTACCACTTGGCGGGCTTAGGGGAGGTGGGATAGGCGCGGGTGCAGGTTTTGTCCATGTAGGCACCCACCGGCAGCTTTTTCAGATTGTCGATATGGGTCCACAGCCAGGACTTCGATGCGCTGTGCTGGATCACCTTGCCCCGCTCATCGGTGACAACAACCATATTGCCATCGGGCCGCACGCCCCGCACCTCGTCGTCGAAGTTGACATATTCGATCATCTCAACGGGCTCGCCTTTGAACGAGTGCGACCATCCATTTTCCTTGGTTGGCACAAACGTGCTCGACTGGCGATCCAGCAGGACATATTTGTTGCCGATCATCTCCTTTCCGATGGCGAAGTATTCCACGGTCAGTTCATGGTTGTATTCTCCCGCGCTGCGCTTCTTCAGCTTTGCGCCGAAGGTGAAGTCGTTGACGCGCGGCGGAGGATAGAGACTGAAGGGCGATGATTCGTAGCGACTGGCCTGGTTATCGCTCAGCTTGATGAAATCGATGGAGAACTGCGGGGGGTCGAGCATCTCCATATATGCGCGGTCCTCCGCCGAAATCCGGTCCATCGGAACCTTGACCGTCTTTCCCTTTAAACTTTTGAACACCGCCTTATCCCCTATCACGGAGACAAATTCCGCCTCGAACCGCTTCCCGTCGGTACGGGTCCAAAGATGGGTCTTTTCTTCCTCCGCACTCGCCGCAGGCGGCGATTCCACGACGGCCACCTCGGCAACCGTGTTGGTTCTTGCAGGAACCTTGTAGTCGCGGAAAATCGGGCCGTTCGTGACAGAAGCCTCGTTCTGGATCAGGCTGGCATAGATGATGTCCTGGAGATCCCGCGAAGGTTCCGTTGTGGCGAACATGGGAAGGATGGGGCAGTTCTGGCGGTTTTTCGGATAGTCCACCCCGTCCACCTGGACGGTCAGCATCGAACTGAAGATCCCACCCGGCACCTCACCGACCATCACTTCCATATCGACCGGCACCCCCGCCTTGAGTTCGATCCAGTCGCCGACGCGGGCCTTGTTGTTGCCGTAGTAGTAGCGGGCATCATCGCTGGAGGTGCTATGCCATCGCAGGGTTATCCGCGAAGGCACCCCGTCCTTGTGCCAGCATCCGTTGAGCACCACCTTTTCGTCCACGCGCACCACCAGGATATCGTCGCCAAACCCCCAGAAACGGAACTTGATATCTTCGGGATAGACCAGCTTGCCCTTGTAGAGCGCCATCCAGGTCCAACCGCCCGTATCCTCCCCGAACGCCTTCGGCCCCAGCGAGGAAAGAATCGGCGGAATCATGAAGCAGGTGGCGTAGAGCTTCTTCGGCGAACGGTAGTAGCGCGCGAGATCCGAGGTTTTCCATCCGCCTTTGATGAACCGGAGCAGCTTGTCCGAAAACTCCCAGGTGTCCGTCGAGACAAAGTTTCCCTTCCGGTCGCGCTTGAAGTCATAGAAGGTGCCGACAAAGTCGTTGCCGATCGTCTGGCCCCCGCCGAAGATGGTAACCTTTTCGAGGTCGGGCATCAGATCGAACCCGCCGATGCCTCCGCCGAGCCCCTCGGACATGCCGGACATTTCCGGAAGCTGGATATCGGGCATGCTCGCCTTCTGCACCCTAGTCACGATGCGGGTGGTCGGCTTGGGCTTGGTGGACTTCTTCACCCGCACCTTCGGCTTCTTGAGCTTCATCTTCGGCCGCTCCACCGCCTTGGGCGGGGCAAACTCCACCTCCTTCTGCTTCACCACCGTGAAGACCACGAACATGCCGGCCAGCAGGAAGAGCCCCGCATGGATCAATATGCTGATCACAACTGCGGTGGGCATCCCCCTGACCACCTTCTTTTCCTTCTTGATCTGTTTTTTCATGCGGCCTGCCTTGGATTCGAGTTGCCCCTATTTATAGTTCCCCGCCCCGCATGCCCACAAGATGTTTCCGGTGCGGCGTTTTTTGCGGAACTGCTTCCTCCATGTTTTTCGCCGCCCCGCCCTTGCCTTGCGCGGATATCTTTAGTACCTATGGGTCGTTCATCGAAAACCTAAAGGAAAGGCTCGACTATGCACGCACAATGGAACGACCGCGAAAGCCTGATTCACCCCGCTTCGGCACCCGACTACCTGCGCGAGGAGCAGCTCCGCGCCCTCCAGCTCCAGCGCCTCCGCGCCATCACCCGGCACGCCTACGACCACCAGCGGCTCTTCCGCGAGCGGATGGACGAGCGCGGCGTGGCGCCGGAAGATATCCAGACCCTGGAAGATGTCCGCAAACTGCCCTTCACCCAAAAGACCGACCTGCGCGACACCTACCCCTACGGCCTCTTCGCCGTTCCAATGAACGAAGTCGTCCGCCTGCACGCCTCGTCCGGCACCACCGGCAAACCCATCGTCGTGGCCTACACCGACGAAGACATCGAGGTCTGGAAAGAGGTGATGGTGCGCACCTTCGCCTGCGCCGGGCTGCACTCCGGCGACATTATCCAGAATGCCTATGGCTACGGCCTCTTTACCGGCGGCCTCGGCGCCCACTACGGCGCGGAAGCGCTCGGCGCCACCGTCATCCCCATCTCTGGAGGAAACTCCGAGCGGCAAATCATGGTCATGCGCGACTTTGGCTCCACCGCCATCTGCTCCACACCGAGCTATTTTCTGCACCTCATCGAATATGCCGAGAGCATGGGGATCGACTTCAACGACCTGCCCCTGCGCGTCGGCGTCTTCGGTGCCGAACCGTGGTCCGACGAAATGCGCGAATACATCGAAGGCAAGACCGGCATCAAGGCCATCGACATCTACGGCCTCTCCGAAATCATCGGCCCTGGGGTTGCCTCCGCCTGCGAGGCGCAGGAAGGACTCCACATCTTCGAAGACCACTTCCTCTTCGAGATCGTCCACCCCGTCACCGACGAGCCGATGCCCGACGGCGAGGAGGGCGAACTCATCATCACCACCCTCAGCAAAAAAGCCATGCCCGTCATGCGCTACCGCACCCACGACATCACCAGCATCATTCCCGAAAAATGCGCCTGCGGCCGCACCATCCGCCGCATCCAGCGCATCGCCCGGCGCTCCGACGACATGTTCATCATCCGGGGCGTGAACGTCTTCCCCTCGCAGGTGGAAGCCGCGCTGCTAAAAGTCGAGGAAACCCTGCCGCATTACCAGATCGTCCTCACGCGCAGCGGCGGAATGGACCAGATGGAAGTGCAGGTCGAGGTTACCGCCGAAACCTTCACCGACACCGTCCGCGGCGTGGAGGCCGTCCACAAACAGCTCTCCGATGCCATCGCGCACATCCTCGGCATCCGCGTCAAACTCACCCTCGTCGAACCCAACACCATCGAGCGCTCCATGGGAAAAGCCAAGCGAGTAATCGATAATAGGAAATCCTAAAAACCAAACCCTGAATCCCACAACCAAAGGGAGCTACCATGAAACTGAAACAACTCTCCGTATTCCTCGAAAACAAGCCCGGCCGCCTGCGCGAGCTCTGCGCCCTGCTGGCGGAAAACAACATTAACATCGTCACGCTCTCGCTGGCCGACACCGAGCAGTTCGGCATCCTGCGCCTGATCGTCAAAGAGCACGACAAGGCCAAGGCGCTGCTCGAAGAAAACGGCTTCGTGGCCAAGCTTACCGAGGTGCTGGCGGTGGAGGTTCCCGACCAACCCGGCGGACTGAGCAAGATTCTTGAAATCGAAGAGGAGTCCGGCGTCAGCGTCGAATACATGTATGCCTTCACCATCAAGAGCGGCGAAAATGCCGTCTTGCTCTTCCGCTTCGACGACATGGACAAAGCCGTCGCTGCCCTGCAAAAAGCCAACCTGAGCATCCTCAGCAGCGCCGACCTCCACCAGCGCGCCGAAGGGTAGGTTTTTCCTTGAAGTTAGTCATCCAATTAGCTAAGCACAAATCATGCATACGGTAACCATACACGAAGCCAAGACCCACCTCTCCCGCCTGATCCAGGAATCGCTGGAGGGGGAAGAGGTAATTATCGCCAAGGGGAAAACACCATTGGTAAAGATCCAACCCT
This sequence comes from Kiritimatiellales bacterium, assembly GCA_015486775.1. Taxonomy (GTDB): domain Bacteria; phylum Verrucomicrobiota; class Kiritimatiellia; order Kiritimatiellales; family Pontiellaceae; genus Pontiella. Next base: position 5,515 of record WFRA01000413.1, read on the forward strand.
TGGAAACCGCGCCAAAACAACGTCGCCTTGGCGGTGCAAAAGGAATCCTGGTTTACATGGCCGATGACTTCGATGAACCGTTGGAGGAGTTTTCTGACTACATGTGATGCAACTGCTAATCGACACCCACATATTCCTTTGGATGATAAACAACGAGGCCTCCCTGTCCGAAAAAAGCACAGTTGCCCTGCTCGACCCCAAGAACAATCTGTTTTTTAGCGCAGCCAGCTATTGGGAGATCTGCATCAAGATCAGCATTGGAAAACTAACCCTCGGGAAGAGCTGGAAAAGGGCAATGGATCGGGAACTGGAATACAACGGCATCCAGTGGTTGCCGATCCGAAAGAACCATTCCCAAGCCATTTGCGCTTTGCCAGGCATCCACAAAGATCCATTTGACCGGATGCTCATCGCCCAGGCACAATGCGAAAAAATGACGATTGTCACGGCCGACAGGCTTGTTCAGAAATATCCGGTTAAATGGATTTGGTAGCATGAAAAAAGATTTCGTAGTTGAAAACCGGATTTGGGACAAGGCGGAAACGCTGCCGCGCAACGAGCTGACGGCTCTGCAGGGCGCAAAGTTGCGCGAGACCGTCGAACGCGTCCAGAATGTCCCCTTCTATAAAGAGGCCTTTTCCAAAGCCGGGATAACGCCGGAAAAGATCCAAACCTTGGACGATTTGCAACGGCTTCCCTTCACCACCAAGGCCGACCTGCGGGAGCAGTACCCGCTGCGCATGCTGGCAGTGGATCGCGCGAAGGTGGCGCGCTACCACGGATCGTCCGGCACCACCGGCACACCGACGATGGTGGCCTACACCCAAAACGACCTCAAGGTCTGGGCCAACCTCTGCGCCCGCTTCCTGACCGGCGGGGGGCTACTGCCGGAACATACCGTGCAGATTGCCTTTGGCTACGGCCTCTTTACCGGTGGGTTCGGCCTGCACTACGGCATCGAGCGCGTCGGCGCGGGCATCATTCCGGCGGCGGCGGGAAACACCCCGAAGCAAATCATGCTGATGATGGACATGCAGGTGGACGCGCTCGTCTGCACGCCGAGCTATGCGCTGACCATCTCCGAATTCATCCTTCAAAACGATATTCCGCGCAGCGCCCTGAACCTCAAATATGCCCACTTTGGCGGCGAGCCCTGGACGGAGGACATGCGCACACGCATCGAGGATGAAATGGGCATCCTCTGCTTCAACAACTATGGCCTGAGCGAGGTCATCGGCCCCGGCGTGAGCGGCGAGTGCGCCGTGCGCGACGGCATGCATATTTCCGAGGACGCCTTTATCGTCGAGTGCATCGACCCCGAAACGCTCGAACCTGTCGCCCCCGGCGAAGAGGGCGAGCTGGTCTTCACCTCGCTCTGCAAGGAGGCCATGCCGATCATCCGCTACCGCACCCGCGACATCGCCGCGCTCAACCCCGAGCCCTGCGCCTGCGGCCGCACCACCGTGCGCATGGGCCGCGTGACCGGCCGCTCCGACGACATGCTCATCATCAAGGGCGTCAACGTCTACCCCACGCAGATCGAGCAGGCGCTCCTGCGCGTCGAGGGTACCGCGCCGCACTATCTCATCGAAGTCGACCGCCCCGACCGCAAGGACATCGCCACCGTGAAGATCGAGATGACCCCCGAATCGTTCAGCTCCAGCATGAAGGAGCTGCAGGAGTTGAAAGGAAAGATCGACCGCGCCATCCAGGGCACCACCGGCCTGCGCATGGAGATCGAACTCGTTTCGCCCAACTCCCTCGAACGCTTTGTCGGCAAGGCTCGGCGCGTGGTGGATCGGCGGCCTAAAGTCTAGCCTCCGGACACAATCCAGGGGCTGGAAACTATTCGGCGGGTTTGTAGAAGGTCATGGCATCGGACTGGGTGCAGCCGCCGGTGCAGGCTTTTTTGCAGGGGAGTTCAATCCTTGCAACCTTCCCCTTGCGTTCGAGCAGTTCGAGCATGGGACGCAGGGCGCTGGATTCGATCCCCAGCGCGAGGGCGATCTCTTGGACGGAGAGCGTCCCGCGCTCGCGGAGTAGCTTCTGGATCTGGCTAAGCACGGGTTCCTGCCTTTTTCAAGATGAAATAGGCGGAGACTAGCAGCGTGGCGCACAGCCCGATCCATCCGGCGGAGGCGGAGGGATGCAAGGCAAAGGTGGCGAATTGGAAAAAGAGGGTGGAGATGATCCAGGCCAGACCGGTGAGGTAGGTCACGGCAAAGAGCATCCAGCGCACGCCGATCTCGCGGGCGATGGTGGCGAGCGCGGCGACGCAGGGGGCGTAGATGAGGATGAAGAGCAGGTAGGCGAAGGCGGCCTTCCCGCCCTGCTCCCCGAAGCGCGAAACCATGGTGGAGTAGGACGAGCGATCGGCGCGGTCGACTTGCGAAAGCGCGCTGGAGAGACCCAGCGGATCTTTCAGCTGGTCAAAGAAGCCCTCGAACCCGGCGGGGATGGCGGCAAAGGCATCGATGATGCCCTGCCAGAAATCGAAGGGCTTGTCCGCCGCTCCTGCCGCCTTGTTGCCGGAATCCAGCTGGGAGTAGATCGAGTCGAGGGTGCCGACCACGGATTCCTTGGCCAAGATGCCGGTGAATAGCCCGACGGTGGCGGGCCAGTTTTCCTCTTCGATTCCCATGGGCTGGAAAACCGGCGTGGCGGCGCGGCCCATGGCGCTGAGCACGGAGTTTTTGGAATCGCTGTTGCCAAACGAGCCGTCGGTGCCCAGCGAATTGAGGAAGCCGAGGATGGTGACGATGATCAGAATCACCTTCCCGGCCTTGATGATGAAAGATTTGAGGCGATTCCAAGTGTGGAAGATCACGCCGTCGAAGGTGGGCAGGTGGTAGGGCGGAAGCTCCATCACAAAACTGGTGGCTTCTCCCCCGAGGATGGTTTTCTTGAAGAGTAGCCCGGTCATGACGGCGAGCAAGATGCCGATGAGGTAGAGCGAAAAAATAACAACCCCCCCACGCCGGGGGAAAAAGGCAGCGGCAAAAAGGGTGTAGATCGGCAACCGCGCGCCACACGACATAAATGGATTCATCAAAATGGCTAGGATGCGGTCGCGGTGACTTTCCAAGGTTCGGGTGGCCATGATGCCCGGCACGTTGCAGCCAAAACCAACGAGCATCGGAATGAACGCCTTGCCGGGCAGGCCGATGGTGCTGAGCGAGTGATCCATCACAAAGGCAGCACGCGCCATGTAGCCGGAGTCCTCCAAAAAAGAGAGGCAGAGGAAGATGAAAAAGATCGGCGGGATGAAGGTCGAGACGGTCTGTATGCCGCCCCCGATGCCATCGGCCAAGATGGCGACCCCCCACGCAGGAGTGTGTAGCGTTTCCAGCAGGTGGCCGAACCCATCCACGAAAACTGTACCGAAAAGCTGGTTGAAGAATTCGATGAACGGCCCGCCCACGTTGATGGTGATGGCGAACACCAGATACATGATTCCGAAGAAAACGGGAAAGCCGAGAAACTTGTTGAGCACCACCTTGTCGACCGTGTCGGAAAAGGTCTTGCGCAGCCGGTCGCTCCCGGCGGTAACGTCGAGGGCGAGGCCGTGGATAAATCCATAGCGCCCGTCGGCGATGATCATATCGGCATCGTCACCCACCAGCCGCTCCACCCGACGCAGCTGCTCCGCCAAATCGGGGAGCTGCGCTCGGTCGGCACCCAGAATCTCCTCGGCCAGCTCGTCCTTCTCGATCAGCTTGACCGCCAGCCAGCGGGCGGAAACCCCCCGCGTCAGCGCCACGTCGGAGAGGCTGGCTTCCAGGGACTGGATAATTTTTTCGATCTCCTTCTCGTAGGTCACCCGGGTGGGCGGAATCCGGCGGGTTGTCCCAATGGCGGCGATGGATTCGAGGAGTTCGCCAATCCCCCTCTTCTTGGAAGCTACGACGGGAATGACGGGACAGCCCAGATGCTTTTCCAAGTGCGCAACGTCAATGCGGATGCCGCGCTGCCGAGCCACGTCCATCATATTGAGCACCACCACCACTGGCACGTCCATCTCCAGCAGCTGGGTGGTCAAAAAGAGGTTGCGTTCGAGGTTCGAGGCATCGACCACGTTCACCACCACGTCGGGGGTGTCGAAGAGGATGTGCCGCAACGCCACCTCTTCGTCGGGCGAAAGCGCGGAGAAGGAGTAAATGCCCGGCAGATCGGTCACCGTCACATCGTGGCCGCCATGTTCGTATTCGCCGACAACGCGCTCGACGGTGACACCCGGCCAATTTCCTACCTGTTGCTGCGCCCCCGTCAACGCATTAAAAACCGTCGTCTTGCCACTATTCGGATTACCCACCAGAGCAATGTCTAGATTTTTCATTGGACCTCCACCTCAAAAGCGTCGGCCTCGTTGCTACGCAGCATCAGCCGGAAACCTTTCACTTCGATCTCGATCGGTCCGCCGAAGGGTGCCTTGCGAACCACCGTGAATCCGGCACCCCGGTTCAGGCCCATGCGCAGGAGCTTCTGGCGGTATTGGGGATCGGTGTCGTCGAGTGCCTTCACCCGCCCCGCATCGCCTGGCTTCATCTCTCTTAGTTTCATCGTTTTCTTCCCCTTTAAAGGGCAATTATGAAGCGTAACTGCCCTACGAATGCATCATCCACCGAGGGATCTCCGGACGGATTAAAAATATATTGAAGACCCGGCTGGATCGATACCGCCGACGTGATGGTGAACCTGTAGAGCGCTTCAACCGCCAGCTCATCCTCTTCAAAACCGGCGGCGGCATCGTCCGAGAGGTCTGCATAACTCGCATATACCCCAAGTAAGTCATCGGGGCGAAAATCGCCCAGGCCATTCTGCAGAACACCGGCTGAAAAAACCTGTCCCACCTCGACGACGCTATCGTCGCTATGGCCATACTGCCCGAAAAGGTAGAACCCGCGGCCTCTATTTTCCTCATCAGGAGCAGTCAGCTGCTGTTGTATGGTGGCATACCATCCCGCTGTTCCATCCTCCACACCGCCCGAGAACGTGTCCCAATCGCCGGTATGCAACCAGCCGCCAACACTCAAGCTTCCGCCCGGCAGGCCACCGGCTTCATCCCAGGCAAACTGCCCTTCAGCAACGTGGAAATAGTCATCCGACAACTTGCTACTGAAAAAGGAAGACGGTCCGCGCGAACCCGTGGAGACACCATCAACACCAGCCGCACCGTCATACAGGCCATAGCCGAAAGTAAGCTGGGTTTCATCGCCATCATAGGGCGTTATAAACAGATTCACGCTCATCGCCGAATTGGGATAGCTTGGGAAGCCGGCGATCGACGGCTGAAAACCGGCACTCGAGTGCGTAAACTCACAAGCGGCCGATACCTCCTTCAAAGGAGCCACATAGGCAAACTCGGAATTGGCATCCACCTTCCCAATCTTGACCCTAAATCTCCCGTTGAACAGAACCTGCTGATACCAAAACTCATACAAGGTATCGAGCGAGTTTTCACTCTCTATATTCGTATAACCCTGCAGATCACCGGCATCGCCGCTTCCGCCCTTTTCCGCCGTAACCGAGAGGAATTGCACAAAAAATGTTCCCCCTTTGAGGTCGAAAAGAGCCTCGGTATCGATCTCAATATCGGCCGTAAAAAGGTTGCGATGCGAGTCGGTTTGGTTCACGCCGCCATCAATAACGCCGCTGTATTCAAAGACGTTTTCAACCGAAATCGAGACCCCGGACTCTTTCAGCGAGCTTCGCACCCCGCCCCAATTACCGGTTAACTGTTCATTGGCCAAGCACCCAATAACGGGTCTATGCGGCTCCGACACTATCGGTTCCGACTCAGCCAAGGCTCCTGAGGTAATGGCTCCCAACATAACTACAATTATACTCCCAACTATTCCTTTATTCATTTTTCACTATTCCTTCAAGGCATCCCGTTCCCTCACGGAACCCATGATGCCCTAAATTCATTTTTTTTACCCCGGGCGCGCCCCGGCGGCATTAGCCATTCAATCCCCGCATGGAACCATCCACCACATAGCGGTACTGCTTCCCGCAATGGATGATGATCTCCTTCTGACCCTTCTTGAGAATCCTGAAATCGATGCGCATTTCGCCATAGCCATCATGCGCAGCAAGCATGTTGTAGAGGGCGTCGATCCGCTTCTTCACATTTTCGTGGCAATCGACCATTCATCTTTTCCTGCATTAAAATTCGCGGCCTAATTTAGATATTATCTAAACAACGTCAACCTTAAACCGCTGTTTTTTTGGTGCGCCTAACATTTTTGGCGGGGAGCGCGTCGTTTGCCGAGGTAGTTGTTTGGTTCATGGTTGTTTGTTGATAGGACAAGATGCTGAAGACAAACGGGGTGCGCTGAACACCCGTCAATCGGCAACCTATCAACCATCAACTGGAACGGCAAAATCCAGAAGTTTTTCAAGTTCCTCATTGTTGTGCTCTTTTTCACTTTGGTTCTCCGTTCCAAAGTGACAACCTGCTCCGGAACACACGCAATGCGCACCACCCAGCAGCAAGGAAAATGATCATGGCATGGACAGGTAAAATCATTGGCGGCGTGCTCGGCTCCTTTCTGGGGCCGTGGGGCACGGCGATCGGGGTCGGTATCGGCCACCAGTTCGACAAGGGCGCAACGCGCGTGCAGGAAGCGGGCATGGTGATGCAGGTGGCCTTTTTCGGTTGCCTCGCCAAAATGGCCAAGGCCGACGGAAAAATCACCCGGGAGGAGATCGACGCGGTGGAGCAGATCATCGCCCGGCTCGGCTACACGCCCGCGATGCGTGCGGCCGCCATCGAAATCTTCCGCAAGGCCAAGGACGATTCCCACACCGCCGCCGACTACCTAAACCAGCTCGCCGCCGTGATCCACTTCAATCCACAGATTGGAACAACCTTCATCGCCGCCCTCCACGCCGTTGCCCAGGCCGACGGATCGATCCACCCCAACGAGCGCAAAATCCTCCTCCAGGCCGAGCGTGCGTTCCGCCTTCCACCCGGCACCCTCGACGCCCTGCTCGGCGGCGGCTCTGCCGACAACCTCGATGATGCCTACAAAGTTTTGGGATGCACCCCGGAAATGCCGGACGAAGAGATCAAAAAGCTCTACCGCCAAAAGTGCGTCGAGTTCCATCCCGACAAGCTCGCCTCCAAAGGTCTGCCGCCGGAATTCATGGAATATGCCAACGAGCAGTTGGCCAAGATCAACGAAGCCTACGACACCATCAAGAAAGCACGCTCGTAGGAACATTCTGTTTAATGGAGGGCAAGGAAAGGGTGGCCAACGAATAACAGGAAGCAACGAATTCCAAGGGGAGGGATGCATTCGTTGCTTCTTGTCATTCGCTGGAAATTCAATCTCCGTTATTGAAGTGGGGATCAATCAAGAAAGTAGGGCAATCCGTCCCGGTTGCCAAAGCAAGCGGAAGCGATCTCCTTTTCCCGAATCTAAAGAAACAGCTTGCTCTGCATGTCAAATCTGGCATAAAAGAGGTCGAGATGAATAAAGACCAAAAACCGTTGGTATGGCTCAGGGGCGAAATCAAGACTCCACCGCTAGGCAGGGAGGCTCGGATCGAAGCAGGTTGTCTACTGCGAGATTTACAGGGGGGCATAAAGATTGGGTTGCCTCATTCGCGTCCGATGCCATCGATTGGCAAACGATGCCACGAGCTTCGAA
>WFRA01000414.1 GCA_015486775.1 Kiritimatiellales bacterium
GGCTTCGTCCTTCACGACAATCGCGTCGATGCAGGGGCGCAGGATGGCTTCGAGCGCGGTCTGGTATTCCGGCGGGCTTTTGAGCTGTTCCGCCAGCGGGCCGACGATGCCGTCGCGGCCGAGCGGGAAATCCGACGGGGGATCGAGCAGCGTCTGCGCACCGGGAGGAAACCCCTCCTGGCGGCTCTCGCCGCTGGAGAGCATTTCGAGCTGCCCGCGCTTGGCCGCCACGGTCTTGCTTAGTTCGTTGAGCGTCTTTTCCTGCTCGGCGATCCGGTTCCTGCGTTCGCCGCGGTCGCCATTGAGGCGGTTGAGCGCATCGGCCTGCTCGGCCACCTTGGCGGAGAGGATCTCGACGGTGGCGTCCATCTTTTCCTGATTTTCGAGGAAGGATTTAAGCGAGCGCTCCAGCTCGGCCTTCTCGGTGGCGAGGCGCTCCTTCTTGAGCATGGCGGAGCGGTCGCGGGCATCGAGTTCGTTGAGCTCGTTCTGCATCTTGGAGGACTTGCTATCGAGGGCGAGCGACTCGTTGCGCAGGTTGGTGAGCTGCGCGCGGGTGGCGTTCATCCGGTCTTCGGCCTCCTTCTGTACGCGGGTGACGCGCTCGAGCTCCTCCTTGGCGGCGGCCTTTTCCGTTTCCGCCGTGGCCATCTCGGCCACGACGCGCTCGAGCTCGGCGCGGTGGGTCTCGAACCGTACGCGCGCCTCCTGGGTCTCCTGCGTATTGCGCTGAGCCAGGGTGGTGAGCTCGGCAATACGATCGGTGTTCATGGCAATCAGATTCCGGGTGCGCTCGAGCTCGCTACGGGCGGCGGAGGCCTGCTCCATCGCCTGCGAGATCGACTCCTCCAGTTGCGTGAGCGCCTGGCGCGAGGTCTCGGCCTCGCTCTCAGCGCTTTCGACCTGCTCGTGCAACTCGTGCAGCTTGCGCTCGAGGACTTGCAGCTCGCCAGTGAGCTCGTTGATCTTCTTGGCGTATTCCGAGAGCTTTTCGCGGGTCACGTAGATATCCAGCCCGCGCACCTCCTCAGCCAGCTCCTTGTAGCGCCTGGCCTTGCCGGCCTGCCGCTGGAGCGAGATGATCTGCCGCTTCACCTCGCGGATCACGTCGGCGAGGCGCAGAAGGTTGGCCTCGGTGTGTTCGAGCTTGCGCAGCGCCTCCTTCTTGTCGGCCTTGTATTTGGTGATGCCGCTGGCCTCCTCGAAGACGGTGCGGCGATCCTCCGGCCGCGAGCTGAGGATCTGGTCGATCTTTCCCTGCTCGAGGATGGAATAGGAGTCGGTGCCGACGCCGGTATCCATGAAGAGACGATGGATGTCCTTGAGACGGCAGGCCTTGCGGTTGATGAAGTATCCGCTTTCGCCGGAGCGGAAAACGCGGCGGGAGATGCAGACCTCATCGTATTCCACGCCGAGGGCTTCGGTGCAGTCGGCGAGCGTGATGCTCACCTCGGCCATGCCCAGCGCCTTTTGCGAGTCGGTTCCGTTGAAGATGACATCCTCCATCTTCGCGCCGCGCAGCGCGCGGGCGCGCTGTTCGCCCAGCACCCAGCGCACCGAATCGGAAACGTTGCTTTTCCCGCATCCGTTCGGCCCGACGATCGCGGTCATCCCCGGCTCGAACTCGAGTTTGGTCTTGTTCGCAAAACTTTTGAACCCCACGATTTCCAGACTTTTAAGGTACACAGCCGACACTCCTTGCACAAAAAACAGTCCGACAAGCTAGCATAAAACAGAGGGGCAACAACAACTGATTTTTGGCGACTTTCTCCCCCGCGATCAGAAGCCTGGGAAAGTGCCATGTTTCCAGAAATTGGGATTGCCCTGCACAATCTAGAGGGATAGGTTGGGGTGATTATTAACCCCTAAAAAACGGAGGAACTATGAAACGTCTATCTTTTCTTGCTTTACTAGCAGCCAGCGGCCTATTTGTCGGAGGTTGCACCACCCCGGTGGATCCCTGTTCGGTCAAGCTCGGTGCGCACCGCGCCGTCACCCCCGTTGACCGCCCCAACAAATCGTGGTGGATGCCGCGCCATCAGGGCGTGCTGGATCGCGAGGCCCAGGGGCACGTCGATCTGCTGATGATCGGCGACTCGATCACACACGGGTTCGACAAGTCCGGCAAGGCCGTGTGGAACAAATACTACGCCCCGCGCAATGCCGTGAACCTGGGTTTCAGCGGCGACCGCACCGAGCATGTCCTCTGGCGGCTCGAACATGGCGAACTCGACGGGATCTCCCCCAAGCTGGCCGTGATCATGATCGGCACCAACAATTCCAACGGAGACGAATATACCGCCGAACAAATTGCTGATGGCATCAAGGCCATCGTCTGCCAGATCCGCACCAAGCTTCCCGAGACGAAGGTGCTGATCCTGGCCATCTTCCCGCGCGGCGATCCCGCCCAGCGCAAGGATAAGGCGCATGGTGCCACCTTCAACGACCAATGGGCCAAGAACGATAAGGCCTCCGAACTGGCCTCGAAGATGGCGGACGGGAAGATGATCTTCTATCTCGACATCAACAAAGCCTTCCTGAACGACAAAGGCGAACTGACGCGCGAAATCATGCCCGACCTGCTCCATCCCCACGAAAAGGGATATCAGCTCTGGGCAGAGGCCATGGAGCCAACCATTGCCAAGCTGATGGGCGAGTAGCCGCACGGCGTAGCGGGCAGGCTGGAAAGCCTCCCCGCATATGAACCATGCAAAAATCTGGAATGCTTTTTCTTGCCCTGCTGGCCTGCCTGTTTTGGCCGACCCGGTCTGGTGGGGCGGAATCCGTTCCGCCGAGAGGGCTGATCCTCAATCTGGATTTCCGGCACATCCAGGATGGGCTGATTCCCTGCAACACACCCTATCCGCTCTACGTCCCGTTAGGCGGGCTCGGCACAAAAACCTTCCGCAACCGAACCGTGCTGATGATTGAAAAAGGGCAGGGGCTGGAGATCCCGCACAGCTCGCTGCTCGATCCCGACGGGCGGGGATGGGTGGCCTCCATCCGCATCTTCGCCACCCGAGACGGGGTTGTGCTCTCGCAAGGCAATGACCAGGCAGGCTACACCATATTCGTCAAGGATGGCGCGGTGCAGGCCTCCGTCCAGACCGGATCAACGACGGTCGTCCTCAAGGAAACCGAAGAAACGGGCATCACCCAATGCCTGGAC
>WFRA01000415.1 GCA_015486775.1 Kiritimatiellales bacterium
ATTGCGCCGTCTGCCGTTCCAATGATCGGAAAAACCACCGCCGTCGGTGCAGCCTCTATGTGGTGGCGGACGGGACGCATCTGGTTTTTGACACCCCACCCGATTTCCGCGAGCAGGTGCTGGCTTTCGGCGTGCGGCGAGTCGATGCCGTTTTCCTGACCCTCCGCATGCCGACCATATCTTCGGCTTCGACGATGTGCGCCGCTTTTCCGAACTGCAGAAAACCCACATTCCCGTCTATGGATCGTCGGCAACCATGCAGGCCATGCGCACCAAGTTTGACTATGTTGAAAACGCTAGCCACTCGTTCGGCGGGGTTCCGCGCGTCCATTTTATCGACCAGGCCGCCCCGGTCGAAATCAGCAAGGCAACGATCACGCCCCTGCCTGTCCTGCACGGGACGGATTCGATCCATGGCTACCGCGTCGACTGCGGCGGAAAGAGCCTCGCTTATGTTCCCGACTGCAGCGCCATCCCCGAAATCACCTTCCAGGCATTGGAAAACCTCGATGCAATGATTCTCGACGGCCTGCGGCCGCAAAAGCATCCCACCCACCTCTCCATCGGGGAATCCGTCGAAATCCTCGGGCGGATCGGCGCGAGGCGATCCTTCATCACCCACCTCACCCACAATTCGGAACACCACGAACTCCAGCGCCGACTTGGCGAGGCCGTCACCGTGCCCTGGGACGGCCTAGAAATTGAATGCTGACGCGAAAATTCTGTCTACCTCCGGGAGGGTGGAAAAAAAACGAAAGGAGAATCCCATGAAACACATCATCCACACCGACAGCGCCCCGGCACCGATCGGGCCGTACAACCAGGCCGTCAAGAGTGGCCACCTGCTCTTTACCTCCGGGCAGATTCCCGTCGATCCAAAAACCGGCGCGATGGTTTCCGGCGGCATCCGCGAACAGGCCATCCAGACCCTGGAAAACCTCAAGGCCGTGCTCGAAGAGGCGGGAAGCTCCCTCGAAAACGTTCTCAAAACCACCGTTTTCCTGGCCGACCTCGCCGACTTTCCCGCAATGAACACCCTTTACGCCGAATACTTCGACGAAGAGGATGCGCCCGCCCGCTCCACCGTCCAGGTCGCCGCCCTGCCCAAGGGCGCCTTGGTGGAAATCGAAGCGATCGCCCGATGCTGACCCTTTCCGCCCATGGAATTTATGTGGGGAAACGAATGACAGGAAGTAACGGATAGGGACAGAGTGGCTTCGCTTCGACTTCTTGCGGCTCAAGACGGGGCGGAGCCCCATCCTACGGTCGGCTATTGGACGGCTTTCGCGCAGTTTTTGTTTACCTTGTCTTTCAGGATGGCAAGGGTTTGCTGGAGCGCGCGGTCTTCTTTTGCCTTTGTGGCCACCTGTTCGTTGGCGTAGAGGATAGTGGCGTGGTTGCGGCTGAAGGCTTCGCCGATCACGGGGAAGGACTGGGAGGTCATGGTGCGAGAGAGGTGCATAGCGATCTGGCGCGGCCAGGCGATGTCCCTTGAGCGCTTCTTGCCCAGGATGTCGGAATGGCGCAGGTCGAAGTGCTCGGCGACGGTGCGCTGGATGGTTTCGACGTTGATGGTGGCCTTGGATTCCTTGTCGAGCAGGTCGTGGAGCAGCTCTTCGACCTTGGCGACGTCCACGTGCTGGTTGGTGAGTGAAATATAGGTGGCCACGCGGATGAGGGCGCCTTCGAGGCTACGGATGTTGGAGGAGATGCGCTCGGCGAGGTAGTCGATCAGGTCGTGATCGACGTGCAGGTTGAGTAGCTCGGCCTTTTTGCGCAGGATGGCGGTGCGGGTCTCCACATCGGGCTTTCCAAGCTCGGTGATGAGCCCCCATTCGAAGCGGGAGATGAGGCGCGGAGCCAGGCCGGCCATTTCGCTCGGGGTGCGGTCGGAGGTGAGCACGATCTGCTTGTGGCTCTCGAACAGGGAGTTGAAGGTGTGGAAGAATTCCTCCTGCAACCGCGCCTTGCCATCCAGGAACTGGATGTCGTCGATCATGAGCATGTCGATCTTGCGGTATTTTTTGCGGAAGGCGGACACGCTGTTGTTCTGGAGCGCGTCGATATATTCGTTGGTGAAGGTTTCGCAGTTGATGTAGCAAATCTTTGCGCGCGGCTTCTTGGCGGCGACGTGGTTGCCGATGGCCTGCATGAGGTGGGTTTTGCCTAGCCCGACCCCGCCGTAGATGAAGAGGGGGTTGTAGGTGCGCGACGGCGAGCTGGCCGCGGCCATGGCCGCCGCATGGGCGAACTGGTTGGACGGCCCGACCACGAAGGAGTCGAACGTGTAGTTTTTGTTCAGGTTGTGGGCCGGCTTCTTGCCCCGTCCAAGGGTTGGAAGCGAAATCGGGGCGTGGGGTTCCGGCTCTTCTTTCGGGGTGTCGAAGCAGCTCGAATCGACCGTCAGCGAGATTTCCATCTCCTGACCGCTCACAACCATCACGGCCTTGCGGATCATCGGAAAATAGTTTTCCTCCAGCCAATCCTTGTAGAAATCGTTGGCGACCGCCAGGCGCATGTTGCTACCGGAAATTTCCAGACATTGGATGACGGCGATCCAGCGGTCGTAGATGTCGCTGGAAAGGATGCCCCGGAGCTGTTTGCAGGCGTCGTCCCAAATATTGATGCTTTTACTGTTCATTTTCCCCTGGCAAAAATTCCTTAACAGGCGGGGGCACCTTGTTGACAAGTTATTAACAGGCAGTGCTTTCCCCCTCTGTTGCCGAGGGTTGAAAGG
>WFRA01000416.1 GCA_015486775.1 Kiritimatiellales bacterium
CCCACCCGCCGGCCATTGCTTGCGTAATTCAAGATCGAGAAAGGCGTGCCGAAGAAATTGTTGCGCAGCTTGCAACAACGATGTTGGCACCTCCGAACCTAGATCCGGCAAGTTCAACGGATTGACTTCGTCTGGATTTCCGTCAAGCGTAGCTATTAGATAGCGCATATGCCCTTCGTCGAGCTGAACGTATTCCACCATTTGTTGCAGCTCTGCACGGCGCAAGGATGTCAACCGCTCTGCACGGCACCAAAAATCCGCACTAACGGGAAACGCAGTAGTTGCCCAACTTTTTCCTTCATTCACAACAGGGGCTGGATCTTCCAATGCCATAATTTTGAGGACATGCTCGATCTCGGAACGCCGGAGATTAACCATTCGTTCAATTTTTGGAAGCGAAACAAACTCATCCTCATATTGTTCAATCGCTTCAAGCACCTCGTGTACATGCCGCCGCGAAGGAAACGCTTGCTCAATAAAATAATTGTTGATCTGCCGGTCTTCCCGGCCATAGAACAGCAATGCGTAGGCCGAACCAATCCCTCGTCCCGCACGGCCAACCTGTTGATAATATGCAATGACCGACCGGGGGCACTGGTAGTGGATGACAAATCCAAGATCCGGCTTGTCATATCCCATGCCAAGCGCGACCGTGGCGACCAGTGCTTTGATCTCGTTATTAAGAAGTTTTTCTTCCAGTTCTTTCCGGTTTCCCGATTCACTGGTGTAATCCTCAGCCTTTATGCCATTGTAGCGCAACCATTCCGCAACCCGCCGCGCATCTCGTTTGGTGAGAACATAAATGATACCACTGCCCGGCAGCGCAGGCAGATGATGGGCTAGCCATGCCATGCGTTCTGCGGGGCTTTCCTTGACCATGGATTGCATATGGAGGTTATTGCGCGCCAGACGGCCGCGAATAACTTCGAGCCGATCACCAAAAATATGCTGAAGATCCGCCACCACGCGGTCGTTGGCCGTCGCCGTTGTAGCCAGCATGCGCATGGTTGAAGGCATATTGCGAATGATGCGCCCGATCCGCCGGTAATCTGGCCTGAAATCATGCCCCCAGTCCGAAACGCAATGCGCCTCGTCGACAACCATCAAACAGACTTGATCCACCATATGGACAAAAACATCCTGCATGAAGTGCTGGTTGGCCAACCGCTCCGGCGAAATGAGGATGATGTCAACAGCCCCAAAACGGATTTGCTCCTCCAAACCATCCCACTCATCCACATTGTCGGAAGCAATGCGAACGGCCCGGATGCCCATTCGTTCGGCTGCGGAAATCTGGTTCCGCATCAAAGCCAGCAAAGGCGAGATGAGCAGAGCCGGCCCCATGCCCCGATTGCGCAAAATGGCTGTCGAAATGAAGTATACGAAACTTTTCCCCCACCCCGTTTTTTGCACGACCAGCATAGGGTTTTCATTTTCGACAAGAGCCTCGATCGCCTCGTATTGACCGTCGCGAAATTCCGCACCCGGAATCCCCGTCCCCCTTCGGAGAAGAGCTAAAGCCTCCGCGTACACTTGGCGATTTTTGACAGATGGAGGCATAATCAGATCAGATGGATCATCTCTTCGGGTTTTGTGGGATCGGCCTTCCTTCCGAGTTTGGCATAGCGGGCAATGCGCTCTTCCAAGGATTGGGAAGCCCATGGATTTTCGGGGCTGAACAGCGCCAGCTTGGGGTCAGCCGCCGCCAGTTTTTCGTGGGCGATCAGCGCCCAGGCCGCGTCGGCCAGATGCATAAACTCGGGTTCCAACAGGATTGGACAGTTGAAGCTCTGGCGCGAGGAGTTGATGTCCACGCCGCTGATTTCCATCAGCCCGTTGGCCTGGCAAAGTTTCCGCAGACGCGCCAGCTGCTCGCGCGTGTTGCGCGGCGGCATGTAGGTGATGGCTTTAAAGCCAATCTCCGCCAGCTCAGGAACGAGTTCATCGAGAAAATCGTCCTCAAACTTTTCGGCCTTCTTGTCTCCGGTCGGCGATTCGCCCACATCGCCCAAATAGGCGTAGGCCGGAATGGCGCCGATTTCGTTGGCAAACGCGACCGCATCGTAAACCGAGATGCATTCGTCATAGCCGGAGACAATGAAAAACTCCGGCACCAACGCGCCCTTGAACGCACCCAGCAGATCGTAGGCATAGTGCGGATTTTCAACATCCAGCAGCAGCTCGCGCAGTTTTACAGCCATTGGAACCCGCATGGACCCTTCGACAAAATCGACCAGTGCATGCCCCTTCCCATGCGCCGCGATCAGCTTGAGCGACAGCGCATAAAGAATGTGGCGTTCCGTGATCGATCCGCCGTTGGCCGCCTCGGAGATCGCCGCCACATCGGCATCGAAATCGAGTGTTGGCGCACCGCGCTCCGCCAGCACCGCATTGAGTTTTTCAACCTCCTTGCGGTCGCGGGCGATGCGCGCCTCGTGGATCGGCAAAAGGAACTTTTCCACCCGTTGGAACTGCGTGGCCGGAATGCCGTGGAACGCGATGTACGAAACATTCGGCTCGTCGGGATTGTTCGTCTTGCGCCCCTCCACCGAAGTGCCATCCATGTTGACGCGGATCTCGCAGCCGACCGTTCCGGCAATATCCACCGCCTTGCAGGCTTCGAGGAATTCCGCGCAGCCCGAGACCGAGTCGTGGTCCATGATGCCCACCGTACCCAGCCCGGCCTCCTTCGCCCGCACCGGAATCTCCGACGGGGTGTAGGGACTGAACGAATAGGTCGAATGAACGTGGTTGTTTACTTCAAGTGCCATGGTTTAACCTTTTTTGTATTTTTTCTCCAACACCAGTAAAAAAACAGACCGACACAGCAAGATGATGCATCACAACCACCTCCAAGACGAATGAATGCGACATCTAAGGGGAGGAACTCCCCGACTCCTGCGACGTGCGAGATATAAACCCAAACCCGCCGCACCAAATAGCCCGAAGGTTGACGGTTCCGGAACTGCGATCATTCGCTGGTTATCCAATCCCTGGCCTAAGTCATAAATATCAGGATTTGGAGGGACGAGAGCGTAGGGATTAAGATCCAGCATTTGTTGTATGTGCCCTGTGTAATAACTCAATAGGCCAGTAGCTTCAGTGGAGATTTGTCCATAGACCAAACCGTTTCCACGATAATACTTAATAATTACCCCATAATCCCTAGCAGCATAATCCTCCCACAGATCGCCGCTATTCGTAAACATACCCGACCAAAGCAGTTCATCGTCTCCAGTAATGGCTACCGGGTTGGCAGGATCCACGTCAGCCACGCCATTGGCGCCGGCGTAGATCAACTGGACTGTCGCGGAATCCCCAACATTGGGAAGGCAACCTCCTGTTCCCTCTGAATTGTAGATTCCAAACGAAGAGCCGAATTCGATAAAAAAATCCGCCTCCGCAACGCATGCCGCCAGCACGAATGCCATTCCCATTGTTATTATTCTTTTCATTCTTCTATACTCCAACTTCCATAGCTTGGAATTGAACACCGAACAAGGAACCGAAGAAGTTATTACTTCGAAATTCAAAATTCCTTGTTCGATATTCGTTATTCCCCTCGCCCCTATACGCCCAACCGCGTGATGCGCTGCAGCTCGCCGTTGGTGTAGTTGTGCTGCACGGTGTGGCCCGGCAGCGGGACGATGCGCTCGTGGACGGCGTCGATGATCCAACTGGCCTGCGGATAGTAGTCCTTCTCCATCTCGGCCGCGGGCGAAATCCAGTTCTTGGCGCCGACCACCACCGGCGGCGCATCGAGCTCGTCGAAGCAGAGGTTGGTGATGTTCGATGCAATGTTGTGCAGCGCGGAGCCGCGCTCGACGGCATCGGAGGCGAGCACCAGGCGACCGGTCTTCTTGACGGACTCGACAATCTTGTCGTAGTTGAGCGGGTTGATGAAGCGCAGGTCGATGAGCTCGACCTCCATTCCATAATTTTCCTTCATCTCGTCGACGACCTTCATGCCGCTGTAGAGCACCGGGCCGACGGTAACAAGCGTCAGGTCCTTGCCCTGCGTGCGGACGGCGGGTTCGCCCTCCTCCGTTTCGAAGTAGCCTTCCGGAACACCGTCCTTCTCGAACATTTCGCCCACGCCGTAGGTCTTCTGCGATTCGAAGAAGATCACCGGGTCGGTTCCCGCCAGCGCAAGGTTGAGCATGCCCTTGGCATCGTTGGTGGTGGCCGGATAGTAGACCTTCAGGCCGGGGATGTGGCCGACCATCGCGGTCCAGTCCTGCGAGTGCTGGGCGCCATATTTGTTACCCACGGAAACGCGCAGCACCAGCGGCATCTTCAGGATGCCGGCCGACATCGACTGCCACTTGGCGATCTGGTTGAAGATTTCGTCGCCGGCGCGGCCCATGAAGTCGCAGTACATCAGCTCGGCGCAGACGCGGCCGCCGCTGAGGGCGTAGCCGCAGGCGGTGCCGACAATCGCGCCTTCGGAGATCGGCGAGTTGAACAGGCGGTGGTACGGCAGCAGCTCGGTCAGCCCGCGGTAGCAGGCGAACGCCCCGCCCCAGTCGCGGTTTTCCTCGCCGTAGGCCACCATGGTCGGATCCACGGAGAAGCGGTGCGCCATCGCCTCGAAGATGCCGTCGCGGAAGGTATAGAGCTGGTTGGGCTTGTAGGGCTTGCCGTTTTCGTCGAAGGCGAAGCGCTTCTTGCGGGCCAGCTGTTTTACGCGGGCGTTGTCTTCGAGCTTTTCAAGCAGCTCCGGCTCGCGGTCGTCAAACTTTTCCACCTTGCTGTTGGAGTACATGACGTTCTCGATCAGGTTGATGTCCGAGTATGGGGAAACGCTTTCGTCGATCGCCAGCTTCATGGTCTTGCTGATCTTGGCCTCCACCTTGGCTTTCAGCGCCTCGGCATCCGCTTCGGTCAGCGCGCCGTTTTTGACCAGGTATTCCCCGAACGAACGGACGCAGTCTTCCTTTTCCCACAGCTCCACCTCTTCCTTGGAGCGGTAGGAGGAAGCATCGGAGGGCGAGTGGCCCGACATGCGGTAGGTCACCACGTCCAGCAACACGGGGCCCTTGCCTTCGAGCAGGATCTTTTTCTTGCGCTCGGTGGCGTCGGCCACCGCCAGCGGGTTGTAGCCATCGACGCGCTCGGCGTGCATCTGGTCGGGATTGACGCCCGCGCCGATGCGGGCCGCAAACTGGTAGCTCATGGTTTCGCCGACGGTCTGGCCGCCCATGCCATACTGGTTGTTCATGATGTTGATCATCACCGGCGGACAGCCAAACTCTTCGTCCCAGAGTTCCTTGTACTGGTCCATGGCCGCCATCCAGATGCCTTCGTACACCGGCCCGCAACCCATGGAGGCGTCGCCGATGTTGGCGATCACGATCCCCGGCTTGCGGTTGATCAGCTTGTTCATCGCCGAACCCACCGAGATATCGGCCGAACCGCCGACCAGCGCGTTGTTGGGCATGGAGCCGAACGGAATGAAGAAGGCGTGCATCGAACCGCCGAGGCCTTTGTTGATGCCGGTTTCGCGGGCAAAGATTTCCGCGAGCGTGCCATAGAGGATAAAGTCCTCGGCCAGATCCTTCACACTTTCGTGGGAGCCGTCTTTCACCACCTGCAGCGTGGCGCCATCGAAGAACCCCTCCATAATTTCGGTCAGCTTGGCATCGTCGAGCTTGGAAACGGCGGAGAGGCACTTGGCCAGGATCTCGCCGTGCGAGCGGTGCGATCCAAAAATATAGTCGTCGGTGTCGAGGTTCACGGCCTGCCC
>WFRA01000417.1 GCA_015486775.1 Kiritimatiellales bacterium
GAGATTGCTTGGCAGGAGTGGCAGGTGGCGGAGGCGGCGCGGCTGCATTGTGGAAATCTAATGTTGACCCAAAAGCGGGCAAAGCTGGCACAGCAGTCGGTGGAATTGAATGAGGCGTTTTTGACGGCGATGGAACACGGCGTGGATCTGGGGGTTCGGACACAGCAGGAATATGCAGCCGCACAGATTGCTTTGCAGGAGTCGATTAAAAAACAGGCAGATGCGCAGTCTGCCGTAGAGCAGGAGCGTCAGGCACTGAATGCGGTACTGGGGCTTGCTCCCGAAACGGAACTTTCGCTTTCGCTGGAGGAATCGCTGGATTTCCAAGGGTTGGCGCCCGCCGACGAGTTGTTTGAGTATGCTATTTCACATCGGCCGGATTTGCGGGCGTTGCGGGTGGGCCATGAAAGCCAGGAGGCGCGGGTGCGGGCGGCGGTTCGTTCCTCTTTCCCAAAAATCACGCTGGGGCTGACGGGCGGGCGCGATACGGATAATGTGCGGACGCTCGGCGCGGGCATCGGGATCGAGCTGCCTTTCTTCGACCGCAACCAGGGGACGATTGCTTTGGAACGTGCAACCCGAAAGCAGTTGGCGGATGAATATCAGGCACGGCTGTTTCAGACCCGCGCGGATCTTGCCCGCATTGAGGAGTCACTGCGGCTTGTTCGGCAAAAGCAAACGCTACTAAACAACCTATTGCCCAAACTGGAAAGACAGGTGGGATTTCTTCAGAAATCAGTGAACGCTGGAGAGATGGATTCTTTTGCGCTGTATGCCGCAAAAAACAAATTGCTTGCCAAAAAGTTCCAATTACTGGAACTGGAAAAGAGCGCGTTGGAGTGGGGGTTGGCGATGGAGCTGGCTTCGGGGCGTTATGGAATCATGGAGGTGAAACAATGAAACGGTGGATGGTTCTTTTCATATTGTGCGCGGGCGTGGAGTCGTATGCTCAGGTCGGGTTGATTCAGACGGCGCAACCCGTCCAGCGGGATTTTACGCAGGTCGCCCCGTGGTTTGGAAAGGTGGTGAATCGCGGGCGAGTCGATGTGATGGCATTGGAGTCGGGGTGCGTGGAATCCATAAGTGTGGACGATGGTCAGACGGTGAAACAGGGCGACCTTTTGTTGGTGCTAAACGGGAAGCTGGTCGAGAGCCGCCGAACGGTTTTGCAACATCGAATCGCAAATCTTGAAGAGCGCATTCGCACGGCTCAAAAAGCGGTAGAGTTAAAACGCGCAGCGGCGAAACAAAAATTGATCAGCTATGGGGAGTTGGCGCAGGCAGAATCAGATGCGGCCAAGTTGGAGAGCGAGAAAGAGACCACCCGGCAAGAGCTGGCGCAACTGGAAGCGGCTACCCAAGTTTGCGCACCTGTTTCGGGAATTATTTCTGCCCGCACGGCGACGGTTGGCCGACAGGTTCAGCCGGGAGATTCCCTGCTTTCGATTCTTCCCGCCACACCGCCTCGAATCAGAGCCACACTTTTCCCGCCAGAGGGAAGCGTTCTGAAAGGCAAGCCGGTTAAGATGGTTCTTTCCGCCGGAAAAATTGTGAATGGAACGGTGGCTTGCGAGTTGCCGGAACGGACTGCGGAAGGGGCAACTACGGTTTGGATTGAAACCGAAAACTCGGCACTGCATTCGGGGCAGACGGTGGCAGGCCAATTGATTCTTTCCAGCCAGCGGAAGGCGCTGGCGGTTCCGCCGGACGCAGTGGTTTATGACGATGCGGGACAGGCCTATCTGTTTTTGAAAACAGGTGCTGGGTATGAAAAGCGAGCGGTTAAAACGGGGCTGGTTTCCAAGGATTGGATTGAAATTGCAAGCGGCCTTTCGCCCTCGGACGCGGTGGTGGTGCAGGGCGCCTACGAACTTTTTCATAGCAACTTCAGTAAAATCTACAAGGTGGTGGATTGATGCGCACGTTGCTTCAACGAATGATCCAAACACCGATGGCCGTGTTGCTGATGGTGGTGCTGATGGCGCTGGCGGGCATCTATTCCGCGCGGCATATGCCGGTGGATCTTTTCCCGAAGCTGGAAATTCCGGTGGTGAACATTATTTCCCACTATCCGGGGGCGTCGCCGGAGGATATGGAGCGGCTGGTGTCGCGGCCGATTGAAAACGAGATGCGAACCATTCCGGGGGTACGGCGGGTGGCCTCGACATCGATCCAGGGAATTTCGCAGGTGACGGCGGAGTTTAGCTGGGATACCACCGTGCGCGATGCGCGGCAGTTGGTGCAGGCACGCCTTGCCCGTGTGGCGGCGACCTTGCCGTCGGAAGTTTTTCCCCGGTTGGAAAATATTGGAACGACGCTGCAAGAGGTGTGCGGCTATGTGGTTTATGCTCCTGGCGATCCAGCGGCGTTGCGGATGCTGATACAGCACGATTTGGCGGGGCGGCTGATGGGCGTTTCAGGGGTCTCGTCGGTGGAGGTGCTCGGTGGCGAGAAACGTGCATTCTACATTGAATTGCGTCCCGAATCGTTGCTGGCGCTTCATCTGACGGTGAGCGATGTGGCGAAGCGCTTGCGGGCACAGAATGTTGCCGCAGTGACGGGTTTTTATGAAAAGGGTGGACAGGAATTCATGGTGCGGGGCGACGCGCGTTTTCAATCGTTGGAAGATTTGAAGGCGGTGGCGTTGAACGATCCGGGAAAGCCGCCCGTGCTGCTGGGCGATGTGGCGCGGGTTTATGCAGGCTATGCGCCGAAGCATTACACGGTGCGGGGCGATGCCCGCCCGGCGGTGGCCTTTATTGTCCGCAAGCAATCGGGCGCAAGCACCCTGAAGGTGGTGCGGGGCGTGAAGGCGGAGCTGAAAAATCTGACCACCTTACTGCCCGCCGATGCGCAGGTGAAAAACTTTTACGACCAGTCGGAAATTATCCAGGCGTCGCAGGATGAGATTCTGAAGGATCTGGCGCTTGGGGCGTTGCTGGCGGTTTTTGTGCTCTATTTTTTCATGGGCTCGCTGCGTCCAACGCTGGTGGTGGCGCTGACCATTCCCATCACTTTTTTGGCGACGCTTGCCATTATGGGGGGACTGGGGCTGACGCTCAATGTCATCACGATGACCGCGCTGGCTTTGGCCATTGGAATGATTGTGGACGATGCGATTGTGGTGGCGGAAAACATTTTCCGGCATGCGCATAAAACAGATGATCCCGCCGAAGCCAGTGTGGCGGGTACGTTGGAAATTCTGGGGGCGGATGCTTCAGGCACCTTCACCACGCTGGCGGCTTTCTTTCCGCTGGTGCTGGTGTCGGGCATTGCGGCGCTGTTTATGCGGCCGTTTGGTCTGACCATCAGTGCAGCACTGCTGGTTTCCTTGCTGCTTTCGCTGACGCTGGTGCCGACGCTGTTTGGACGGATGAAGGGGTTGGCAACGCTACGAAGCGATTTTCCCGGTGCGCGGCTGCTGCATCGAATGGACGGCGCATTGCAAGCGCTGCTTAAAAAGGCCTTTCGGCATCGTGCGCGGGTTTTGATTCTGGCGTTGCTTTGCCTGGGGGTTGCGGGTCTTTCTGCTTTTCTGGGCAATGCCTCCATCTTGCCGCCCATCGATGAAGGCGCGCTTTTGATCGAATATATTCTTCCGCCCGGCACCTCGCTCAAGGAGAGCAACCGGATCGGGGACTTGCTGGATCGGGCTGCGTTGGGCGATCCCGATGTAACCTGCGTCTATCGGCGCACGGGGGCGCCGGGGCGCGGCTATCAGATCGAAAGCGTCGACCACGGGGAGTTGCTGATCAAGCTAAGGAAACCCCGCAACCGAAGCCGCTCGGCCGCGGCCATTATGGATTCGATGCGGGCGGTTGGTTCCAAGCTGCCGGGCACCCTGTTTATGTATCACCAGCCGACACAGGAAAAAATAGACGAAAGCTTTTCGGGATTGCCCGCCCTTTTCGGGGTAACGATTTATGGCTCCGATGCCGACACGCTGATTGATCTGGCCGCCCAGGTGGAAAAGGAGCTGGCCAAAGAGCCCCGCATCGCCAATGTGGTGAACAACACCAAAATAAAAGTCCCGCAGGTGAATGTGCAAATCGACTATCCCGCGCTGGCGCAATACGGCGTGAGCGTCGAGGATGTGCTTACTAC
>WFRA01000418.1 GCA_015486775.1 Kiritimatiellales bacterium
ACCCAGCAGCTTCGCGGCGGCGGCGGCATTGGCCAGGCGGTCGGCACCAATATTTCCAGGCCTTGGATAATCCACCGGAACGCCGAGCTCCAGTTCATGGCCGACAAACAGCGGAGCCGGCAGCCCCGCACTCCGAAACGCCCGCTTCCACCGCGCATTTACCGGCGGAACCACGGAGGCGACCACCACCGCGCCGACCGGTTTGGCTGCGATCAGCGGAAGCACCTCTTCCAAGGATTGGAACCGCGAATTGCATCGCCCCGTTCCGGAAACTTTTCCATTGCGGTAGTAGCCCACCGAGGTGCTGGTGTTGCCAATATCTATGACGAGGATCGACTTCATTTTATAAAACAGGGTCAAACAAAGTCGAGCGCAAGGTCGATGGAGGGGGCGGAGTGGGTGAGCGCCCCGACGGAGATGGCGTCGACGCCGGTCTGGGCGATGGCATGGATGGTGCCAAGGTTGACGCCTCCAGAGGCCTCGGTTTTGCAGACGCCTTTGCAGAGCGCAACGCACTCGCGCAGGATGGGCGGCGGCATGTTGTCGAGCAGCACCCAGTCGGGCTGGGTCGTGAGCGCCTCCTTGAGTTGGTCGACGGTATCGACTTCGACCTCGATTTTGAGGCCGGGATATTTGGCGCGGGCGGCGGCGACGGCCTCCCCCACCCCGGTGCCGTGCTTTTTTGCCCAGGAGGCAAGGTGGTTGTCCTTGATGAGCACCGCGTCGAAGAGGCCGTAGCGGTGGTTGGTTCCGCCGCCACAGAGAACGGAATATTTCTCGAACGGGCGCAGGGCGGGCGTGGTCTTGCGCGTGTCGAGCAACATCACGTCCGGGTTGGCGGCGGTTTTGACATATTCGGCGGTGACGGTGGCGACGCCGCTCATGCGCTGGATAAAGTTGAGCGCGGTGCGCTCGGCGGTCAGGATGCTTTGGGCAGAGCCCTTGATGACCAGCACGGTGGTACCCTGTTCAACGGCGGAGCCGTCGGGTACACAAACCGTGCACTCCAGCTCGGGGTTCACCTGCCGGAATACCTCGGCGGCAACCGTGATTCCGGCGAGACGGCAGGCTTCGCGCGCGACCATGTGCGCCTCGGCCACCTCTTCGGACGGTACCAGCGCATCGGAGGTGACATCCACGTTGGCTTCCCCGAGATCTTCGACCAAGGACAACTTGATCAACTCCATGACCTGCGGGTTTTCAAAAATATCGGGTAGTTGCACAACCGCTCTCCTAATGTGTTTGCTGCATTTCCTTCATGCAGGTTTTCCCCGATCCCATTAGGATGCTGATGGGCCGGAGAGCCTCGATATGCTCGCAGAAAATCTTGATGGAAGCAGCAATCGGAACCGAGAGTAGCGCTCCGACAATCCCCCAGAGCCAGCCAAAAAAGACCAGCGAGAGCAGGATGACGACCGGGCTGAGGTTGAGGCTATCACCCATAATCTTCGGCTCGACCACATTGCCCATGACCATCTGGATCGCCAGTAGAACAGCCGCCGTGAAGATTGGCATCCAGACGGAGGGATAATACTGCACGATGGCCAGCAGGATGGGCGGGATCGAGGCGAGGATGGATCCAATGCTTGGAATAAAGTTGAGGAAAAAGGCCAGCGCCCCCCAGGTAAGCGCAAACTCGACATGCAGCAGGGTCAGCGAAAGCCAGACCAGCACGCCAGTAGTTCCGCTGATGGCCACCTTGACCACCAGGTATTGCCCGATCTGCGTGGAGATGGAGGCCGTCATCTCGGAAAACTGCGATGCCCGCTCTGGCGGGAAGGCTTTCTCGACCTTGTACTTGAAATAGGGTTTCCCCAGCAGCATGAAGACGAGGAAAATCAGCACCAGCAGCAGGTTGCTGGCAAAGCCCGCCATGAAAACAGCCAGCGCCCCCGACAGGGTGGCCACTTTCGGGCCGAGCTTTTCCATCCAGTTTATCTCGGCCAGATAGTCCTCGGGAAGGTGCAGGTTCGCGGTGGCGTCCTGGTAGATCATGTTGAGCTGGGCCAGGTATTTCGGCGACTCGTCGAGCACGGCAAGCACCCGGCCGCTCAGGAAGACCCCTCCCATGTAGCAGACCAGCAGCACCATCATCAACACGGCGAAGACGGCCAGCCCCAGCGGAACCTTCTTGCGCACCAGATAGTTGACCACCGGCCCGCAGATGTAGGAGAGCAGCCAGGCGATCATCAGCGGAATCACCACCGTCTGCGCCGCCTTGAAGGCCGTGGCCACGGCAAACACCACCAGCACGCCCAGCAGTCCCACCATCAAATTCGATCTCTTCATTTCATGTTCCCCTTAAAATCGCCGCTATTGATAGACCACATTTCCAACCATTGGAAGTGCAATCCGATGCGGGATAGGCGGCGGCAGGCACGGCACCGCGCCAGCCGCGCCGGGAAAGGGCGGGGAACAAGGCAAATCCTCGACTCTGCGGGGCTACTCTTCCCGCACCTCGACTTTGCCCTTGAAGACGCGGTGGATGAAGACCGTGTAGGCCAGCACGATCGGCATGCCGATGAGCGCGATGACCAGCATGGAC
Source organism: Kiritimatiellales bacterium (assembly GCA_015486775.1). GTDB lineage: Bacteria > Verrucomicrobiota > Kiritimatiellia > Kiritimatiellales > Pontiellaceae > Pontiella. Next base: position 2,546 of record WFRA01000418.1, read on the forward strand.
GTGAGCGTCAGCTGCGACGAGGAGGAGTTGTTGATCGTCAAGCTCCAGTCGGGATTGTTCGTGCAGGGCACCATGTAGGGGAACAGGGCGGCGGCCACGGCAAGCATCGTGAAGACGATGGTTTCGCACGAGGAGACAAACGCCGCGACGGCGCGTCCGGCTCGGTTGAACACAAAGGACGAAACGCTGGCGAGTACCGCAAAAAGAGCCAGCACAAGCGGAACCGCCGTGATGTTGTAGAAGAAACCCAGGGCACCCCAGATCGTCGCCACCATAAACAGCACCACAAAAACCATCCAAGCTCTGGAAGCCCAGCGGCGGGCATCTGCGGCGATTTCGCCCTCGAGCTTCATGGAGAGGTAGAGCGCGCCGTGCATGGCGAACATGGCCAGCCCCACCAGCCCGCAGAGCAGGGAGAAGGGGTTGAGCAGGGCAAAGAAGCCGCCGGTGTAGTCGCCGATTTCGTTGAGTTCCAATCCCCGGAGCACATTGCCAATGGCCACGCCAAAGAGGATGGAGGGCAGGATGCTGCCGAAGGCAAAGGCATAGTCCCAAGCCTTGGTCCAGCCGGGGCTATCGACCTTGTTGCGGAACTCGATGGCCACCGCGCGGAGGATCAGGCCGAGCAGCACCAACATGAGCGCGAGATAGAAGCCGCTAAAGACGGTGGCGTAGACCGGCGGGAACGCGGCAAAAAGCGCACCGCCGCCCGTGAGTAGCCATACTTCGTTGCCATCCCAGAAGGGTTCGATGGACTCGATGAACGCGCTGCGCTCCCCCTTTTTCTTGGCGAAGAGGTGCCAGAAGCCGACGCCGAGATCGAAGCCGTCGAGAATGGCGTAGCCAATGATGAGGATACCGACGAGCAGGAACCAGATGATTTGAAGTGCCAGCATTATTCCACCTCCCCTTTGATCGATTCAATGGACTCGGGTCCCTTGTTGAACTGCCGCTTGAGCAGGAACCACCAGACTCCGAACAAGAGCGCGTAGATGAGCGTGAACATGATGATCGACGCAAGCACCTGGCCGGGCGGGACGCTGGCCGAAATGGCGTTGGAGGTGCGCAGTTCGTTGTAGACCACCCAGGGTTGCCGTCCCACCTCGGCGGCAATCCAGCCGAGCTCGTTGGCAAAGAACGGCAGCGGAACCGTCAGGGTCGCCGCCATCAGGTAGAGCCGGTTTTCGTAGAGCTTGCCCATCTTCAGCAGCACGAACCCGCCAAAGGCAATCAGGAAGAACCAGACGCCCAGATAGACCATCGAGTGGAAACTAAAAAAGGTGATGCCGAGCGGCGGGCGATCCTCCGGAGCAAAGTCCTTGAGGCCCTGCACCTCCCGGGTCGTGGTTCCATCGATCAGCATGCTCAGCCCGCCGGGAATTTCGAGGGCAAAATCAGTCCGCTCCTCCTCCGCATTCGGTATGCCGAACAAGAGCGCGGGAGCATTGGTCTGGGTTTCCCACAGCCCCTCGAACGCCGCCAGCTTGGCTGGTTGCGTCTCCGCCACCTGGATGGCGTGCGGGTGCCCAACGCCCATCACAATTACAATGGCCACCATGCAGGGAATGAATGCCGACTTGAGCGACTGCTTCGCAAAATCGCCGTGCTTCTTCTTCAGCACCATCCAGGCCGAAACACCCAAAATGAAAAAGGTTCCGACCACTAGGGCGGCGGCGACCACATGCAGGTAGCGCACCACGGTGGAGGGGTTGAAAACCGCCTCAGCAAAGTTGGTCAGCACCGCGCGGCCATCGACCACTTCATAGCCGGCGGGAGTTTGTTGCCACGAGTTGGCCACCACGATCCAGAAGGCCGAAAGCGTGGCACCCAGCGCAACCATCAGGCTGGAAATCCAGTACACCGTCTTGGAGACCTTCTTTTCGCCGTAGACCAAGATGCCCAGAAAGCTCGACTCCAGGAAAAAGGCAAAGACCCCTTCGGCGGCGAGCGGCGCACCAAAAATATCGCCCACAAAGCGCGAATAGGCCGCCCAGTTGGTGCCAAACTGAAACTCCATCGTGATGCCTGTCGCCACCCCGACCACAAAGTTGATCGCAAACATCTTGGTCCAGAAGTGCGCCAGCTGGCGGTAGACCGGGCTTTGCGTTTTCCGGTAGAGGGTGTGGTAGACAAAAAGCATCCACCCCAAACCGATCGTCAGCGGCGGAAAGATATAGTGAAACCCAATGGTCAATGCGAACTGTATCCGGGCAAGCAAGACTGCATCCATAATTCCTCCCTCTTTTCCTGACTGAGATGGCATAGGGAATACAGGAAATAAAAAGGAGTTTCAATACCTAATTGAAAACCATCGCATCGCTCCCATCTCAAGGAACTCGCTTTTATATTGCAACATCCGGATATACGGATATATTCGCCGCCACACTAAAGTTGGAGACAGGCATGGGTTTAAAAAAACAGCCGAAAAAATATACCAGAGAGAGCGGGAATCGCTTTGCGGAACTTCTTCAAACACAGCTTCTGATGCTCGATGGCGCCATGGGCACCATGATCCAGCAGCACCATCTGGAGGAGGCCGACTTCCGGGGCAAGCGCTTTGCCGACCACCCCTCCGAGCTCAAGGGCAACAACGACCTGCTCACGCTCACCCGCCCGGAGCTGATCGAGCAAATCCACATTGAATTCCTCGAAGCCGGCGCGGACATTATCGAAACCAACACCTTCAGCTCCACCACCATTTCGCAGGCCGACTATGGGCTGGAGCCGCTGGTGCGCGAACTCAACCTCGAGGCCGCCAAACTAGCCCGATCGGCTATTGAAAAAGTTCGCAAGCGCAATTCCGTAGAAGCGACGTCCCCGTCGCTTTCTCCGCGCCCTCTTTTTGTCGCCGGCTCCATCGGCCCCACCAACCGCACCGCCTCCATCTCCCCCGATGTCAACGACCCCGCCTACCGCGCTGTCACCTTCGACGACCTCGTCGAAGCTTACACCGAACAGGCCAAAGCCCTCATCGAAGGCGGCGTGGATCTCCTGCTCGTCGAAACCATCTTCGATACCCTCAACGCCAAAGCCGCGCTCTTTGCCATCGAAGAGGTTTTTGAAAAAACCGGCATTCGCCTGCCCGTCATGGTCTCGGTCACCATCACCGACCAATCTGGCCGCACCCTCTCCGGCCAGACCCCAACCGCTTTCTGGTACAGCATCGAACACGCAGACCCCATCTC
>WFRA01000419.1 GCA_015486775.1 Kiritimatiellales bacterium
CCCGGAACCGTCGACGAACCCCTCGGCGGACTTCCGGCGCACAGCCGCTATGTGCCGCTCCAAACCGTCCCCTCGCTGCGGAGCGGGCGGCTCACCCTCGTCGACCTCTTTCCGGCCACCGGACGCACGCACCAGCTGCGCCGCCACATGGCGGCCATCGGCCATCCCATCGTCGGCGACCAGAAATATGGCGAAGAGGGCCGCGTGCTCAAAGGCAAGGGGCTTTTCCTGGCGGCGGTGGAGTTGCGCTTCCCGCATCCCGCCGACCAGCGCGAAACCGAGGTGGCCATTCCCGACCCCCGCAAGTTTTCCTCCCTGCTCCGCCGCGAGCAGACCCGCTGGGAAAAATTTAACGCATAGGAGCCGCCTGCTCGTTCTTCTTCTTCCTTTTCTATGCTCTTTTTACTTTGGGCCTCCGTTTCAAAGTGACAACCTAGTCCGGGATAGGGCAAAGGTGCGCAATACGCAATACGCAATATGCAATGGAGAAACAGGGATGCTGATTCGGAATGTGCAGTTGGATGGCCAAGTGGTGGATGTGCGGATCGGAGAAAATCGATTCGAAGCGATCGGTGAAAATTTGGAACCGGGGGCGGAAGAGGTTGTCGAGGGCAACGGTATGGCAATTCTTCCAGCCTTTGTAAATATGCACACGCATGCTTCCATGACGCTGATGCGCAGCTATGCCGACGACCTTGAGTTGCACGATTGGCTGGAAAACCATATCTGGCCGATGGAGGCGCAGCTGGGCGAGGAGGACATTTATCATGGCGCGCGCCTCGCCTGCCTCGAAATGATCAAATCGGGGACGACCTGCTTCAACGATATGTATTGGCATTTTCATGGCGTGGCCCGGGCGGTCGAGGAGATGGGGCTACGCGCCGTGCTTTCTTCGGTTTTCATCGACTTCAACGATGCCGCCAAGGCGGCGGAGCAGCGCGAGCTGACGGAAAGGCTGTTTGAAGAATCGCGGCACTATTCCGACCGCATCGGGTTTGCGCTCGGGCCGCACGCCATCTACACGGTTTCGGAGGATTCGCTCCGCTGGGCCAAGGCATTTTCAGATTCGCATGGCCTGTTGTTGCACATCCACGTTTCCGAAACGGAAAAGGAGGTGGCGGACTGCGAGGCGCAACATGGCCTGCGCCCGATCCAATGGTTGGAAAAAATCGGGCTGCTTGACCCGAACGTGGTTGCCGCCCATGCCATTCATGTCTCGGACGAAGAGATTACCATCCTGGCGCGCAACGGCGTGAAGGTGGTGCACAATCCCGCCTCGAATATGAAGCTGGCCTCGGGAAGCTTCCCCCATGCCCGCATGTGCGAGGGCGGCGTTGCGGTGTCGCTCGGCACCGACGGCTGCTCCTCGAACAACAATCTAGACATGCTTGAAGAGATGAAGCTGGCCGCGCTGCATGCCAAGCTGGTGCATGGCGACCCTACCATCCTTCCCGCTAGCGAGGTGTTTGAAATGGCTACCTCCTGCGGTGCGGAGGCACTGGGACTAGAGTGCGGAACGGTTGCCGTGGGGAAGCTGGCGGACTGCATGCTCGTCGATCTGTCTGACCACCGGCTTGTGCCGGGCTACCGCCTAGTCGACGATCTGGTCTACAGCGCCGACCGCTCCTGCATCGATACCGTGATCTGCGATGGAAAAATCCTGATGCGGGGCGGGGTGGTGGAGGGCGAGGACGAAATTGTCGCGTCGGCCCGGAAATATAAAAAACGGTTCCAATGATTGGACACCCAAAAGGAGGGAGAAAGGCCCCCAATCATTGGAACCAAGGGAGAATGGCTCCTCTTCTAGAGAAAGGAGACGGCGAGCATCAGCCCGATCATTGCAACTCCCGCAAGAGCCATTGATACTTCCACCGCAACTATCGACCATGTTTTCATTGTCTTTCCTCTTTCAGATGAGATGGAAGATTTAAAGCAACAAGCGTGCCAGTGTCGGCGGGAGGGCGAAAAACGCGGTAGATTCCTCCAAATTTCCCGTTTCCCCCGAAACGCAATGGATATCGTTTGTCAGGTTTGAGAACCAGACCGATACCGTTTCCAACCTTTGGAACATATTTACTTCCTTCCGCCGGGGGCATCGCCTACCTTGCTTCCAAGGAGATCCCAAACATGAAAATCGAAGTTTTTGTCCTTTGCGACGCCGCGACGGATGCCCGCGGAAAATTGAATATTCTCGGAACGTTCGACCAGATCTATGCTGCCAAGATGCCGGTGGTGCACCCGGCCTGCGCCATTGCCTTGCGTATGCGGTTCGACAAGATGGAGGAGGGTGTTCACAAGGTGGGCTTGCAGCTGGTCGATCCCGACGGCACGCCGGTTTTCCAGCCCATGGAAGGCGAGGTGCATCCGCGCATGGCACCGGATATCGATTCGGTAGCCGTCAACCTGATCCTCAATTTTCAGCACATGAAGTTCGAGGAGTTCGCCGACTATCAGATCAATCTGGCCATCGACGACACCTCCGTTGCGACGCTTCCCCTGCACGTCCGCGAAATACCCCGCCAGCACATGGCCTGAATGCGCCGTGCAATAATTTTTCCACCTCCCCGTTTAATGCCCATCGAACGGAACACCATAACCCGAGGAGATGGATCATGAATGCAAGGACGTGGAAGGTGGCCGGATGGATCATGGCGTTGACGGGAGCGTTGACGCTGGCTCATGCCGGGCAGGGGCAGGACAAAAACCGGGGCGGCCACCCGAAAGGGAAGTATTCCGGTCGCGAAGAGATGCTCAAGCGCTACGATACCGATGGCGACGGCCAGCTTTCGGAAGCGGAACGCGAGAAGCTCCGTAGCGACCGTGCGGCCCGGCGGGGTAAGCATCCTAGCCGCAAAGAGATCATGCAGCGGTTCGATGCCGATGGCGACGGGCAGCTGAACGAGCAGGAGCGCGCCGCGCTGCGGGCCGGAATGAAAAAACGCCATGGCGGCGAGAGGCGCGAGAAAATGCTCAGGAAGTACGACGCGGATGGCGACGGCGAGCTGAACGCAGAAGAGATGGAAAACATGAGGGACGATCTCTACGAGCGCCGCAAGGCTCATGGCAAATAGGTGGACAATTTGAAGAGCTGCCAATCGGGCAGCCGGACGGCACACGGGTTTTCCCCTCCCGTGTGCCGTTTTTTGTCGGTATTTTCGTGGCGCGGGATGCCCCCGGGGGATACCCTCCGTGAAAGTGATGGAGTCGGAAACGAGAGGGGACGGCATGGCATTGGGCGAAGAGTTTAGGAATCCGCAAACGCAGTGGCGCGGCAAGCCATTTTGGAGCTGGAACGGGAAGCTGGAAAAAGAGGAGCTGCTCCACCAGATCGACACGATGAAGCAGATGGGATTCGGCGGCTACTTCATGCACTCGCGCACGGGGTTGGAGACCGAATATCTCGGCGACGAATGGTTCGAACTCATCAATGCCTGCGCCGACCATGGCGAAGCGCTGGGGTTGGAGTCGTGGCTCTACGACGAGGATCGCTGGCCCAGCGGGCTGGCCGGCGGCATCGTTTCGCGAAATCCTGAATTTCGGCAAAAAGCCATTCTTCTCGAAATCGATCCTGAAGGAGAAGGGGAAGCCATGATCGCCGAATTCACCTGCGACCTCGACGGCATTGTCTGCACGAATCTGGGTTTGGGAAAGACCCGCCTGCGCTTTTCCGTGGTCGAACAGGGAAAGAGCGGCTTCTACAATGGCTACACCTACATCGACACCATGAACCGCGCCGCCACTGACGCCTTTCTGGAATCCACCCACGAAAAGTATGCCGAAAAATGCGGTGACCGCCTCGGCAAATCCATCAAGGGCATCTTCACCGACGAGCCGCACCGCGGCGCGCTGCTCGACGGCTTTTCGATGTACCGCGACGACGGCGCGTTTTGTCTGCCTTTCACCCCGGCGCTGTTCGACGAGTTCGAGAAGCGTTTTGGCTACGATCTCAAGCCTCGGCTTCCCGAGCTTTTCCTCCAGGTGGATGGACGGCGTATTTCGCCGGTCAAGTGGCACTACACCGAACTGCTCCAGCAGCTCTTCCTTGAAAATTTTGCCATCCCCTGCAAACAGTGGTGCGAGGAACACAACTTGGTGCTGACCGGCCATGTGCTGCACGAGGACAGCCTTACCGCCCAGACCGCCATGAGCGGCTCCGTCATGCGCTACTACGAGCAGATGACCGCCCCCGGCGTCGATGTGCTGACCGAGGGCAACCGCAACTATTGGATCGTCAAGCAGCTCGCTTCCGCCGCGCGGCAGACCGGAAAGAAACAACAGCTCTCCGAGCTCTACGGCTGTACCGGCTGGCAGATGTCCTTCGCGGGCCACAAGGCGGTCGGCGACTGGCAGGCGCTGCTGGGGGTCAACTTCCGTTGCCACCACCTCTCCTGGTACACCATGCGCGGCGAGGCCAAGCGCGACTACCCCGCCAGCATCCTTCACCAGTCGGCCTGGCACAGGGAATATGCCGCCGTCGAGGACTACTTCGCCCGCTTCGGCCTGATGATGGCGCAGGGCGACCCGCTCTGCGAGGTGCTCGTGCTCAACCCGGTCGAGAGCGTCTGGGCGCAGGTTCGCCTCGGCTGGGCAAAGGGACTCGATGCCCAGGATGAACAGATCCAAGCCTTGGAAAAACGCTACCGCGACATTTTTACCTGGCTGCTCGAAAGCCAGATTGACTTCGACTATGGCGACGAGGAGATGCTCTCGCGTCTCGCCGCCGTGGAGGGTGCCGAGCTGCGCGTCGGGAACGCACGCTACAACAGCGTCGTCGTGGCCGGCATGGAGACGATCCGCTCGACCACCGTCAAACTGCTGGAGGATTTCCAGGCGGCAGGCGGTTCGGTGGTCGTGGTTGGCGGCCCGCCCTCCCATATCGACGCTCTCCCCGCAGGGTTTCCAGACCTTGGAAAAACTGTTCCCTTTGAAAAGGCGGCGCTGGTGGCCGCGCTTCCAGAACCCCCAGCCAAGGTCAACGCCCCCGACATCTTCGGGCAGATCCGCACCACGGAAGATGGATTGGTCTTTGCCGCGCTCAACGTCAACCGCGACGAACGGCAGGAAGGCGCAATGGTGAAAATCAAAACCGATCATTTTATTGAGGAGTGGAACTGCGAGACCGGCGAGCGCACCCCCGTTCCGGCGGAATCTTCCAACGGTTGGAAAACATTCGCGGTCGATTTTCCAAAGGGTGGAAGCAAGATTTTTGTCGCTTCGGCTCAAGTGGAACCGGCTCAAGTGGAGCGGACTTTCCAGCCAGCCTGGTCGGAGGTTCCCAGCCCGTTCGAATTCCGCCTTTCCGAACCCAATGTCTGCGTGCTCGACTTCGCGCGGTTCCGGATCGGCGACGGCGGATGGCAGCCCGCCACCGAGGTGCTCAAGATCGACCAGCGGGTGCGCGACACCCACGGCGCCATGCGGCGCGGCGGCGAAATGCTCCAACCCTGGTTCGTGGCGCAGCAGCCCGTCGAGGAACTGTGCGATGTCGAACTGCACTTCGATTTTGAAGTCGAAATCCTTCCCGAATGGATCGACCTGGCCATCGAAGAACCCGAAAATTTCGGGGTGCAGGTCAATGGCCGGCCAGTGGATTTCCAGGATTCCAGCCGTTGGATCGATATTGCC
>WFRA01000420.1 GCA_015486775.1 Kiritimatiellales bacterium
GCATGGGCACTCCGCCGTCTTCCTCCCGCAGGTCGCCCCGGAGCAGGGGTGGGGGCTGGAGGAAACCCTGTCCCATCTCGCCCTCAAGGCCGGGCTGGGTTTCAGCGATTGGAAATCCGGCTGCCGGTTCGAGGTTTTCGAGGCCATCGTCTTCGGCGAAAAGTGAGCCGCTTTCGCGGCGGCGCAGCCAGATGCAGAACGCGCAGGAGGATCTCACTCGGTCTCTTCATCTTCGCCCTTGAGCACCTTGGCCGTGTCCATCGACCGCTTGCACTTGCGGATCTGCTCGTTGTACTCCGCGATGGATTCCTTGGTCAAATCCTTCCCGTAGAGGGCGGCGAGGCCGGCCATCTGCTCGATGGCCCGGTAGGCCTTCTCGTAGTCGCCCGAAACATAGTAGGCTTCCGAAAGCGTGCTCCAGACGTGGTAGTCGTTCGGCGCCAGAACCATGGCCTCCTGCGCATAGCGGATCGCCTTCTTGCCGTTCCGGATGGCGGGATCCTCCGCCGTGGCATACAGCCAGGCTAGGTTGTTGAGGAGTTTGAAGTCCTCGGAGTTTTCCTTGATCAGGGCCAGCAGCATGTCTTCGGCCTTCTTGTATTGCTTGGCGCTAATGTAGATGTGCGCGATGATGTAGCGTGTCTGCGCATGCATGGGATCAATCTGAAGAATGCGTTCGTAGACCTTCACCGCGGCGGGGTAGTCCTTTTCCGCAATGTAGGCGTTGGCCACCTCCAGCAGGAAGTCGATCCGTTCGGCCTTTGTGCGGGTGTTGGAGATTTCCAGACTCGACGGGGTGGCCACGGTCAGGGAAGAGGGAGCCTGGTTCGTCTCCACTCGGGCGGGGGTTACGGTTAGCGAGGAGGGCTGGTTAGTCTCTTCCTGGGCGGTGGTGGCGAGGGCCAGGGATGCGGTGCTTAGCAGGAGCGCTTTTGCGATGTTTTTCATGGGCGGGACCTTTTTAGTTTTCGATATCGACGTGTATGGCGGCGGGGACGGCCTTGACGAGCTTCAGCCCCGAGGGGAGGTGGATCGCCACCGGCAGGTCGTAGGAGGTGCTTTCCTGCAGGTCTGCGCAGTTCACATAGGCAAAGACCTCGGCTGTCCGCATCTGCTCGATCCGGTCTTTCGGACCGGTGACCTCGATCTTGACGGCTTGGGGCGAGAGCGTCATGATACGGGTTTCCCCGGGGGCGGAGAGGATCCGCACCGGAATGTTGTCGAACTCCTGCGTGCCGTTGTGCTGGACGAGGAAAAAATCGACGGTAACCCAGGCGGGGTCGACCTTTATGCGCCCGCTCTGGGGCAGGGCGACCTGGACGCTCTCCTTGAAGGAGATCTGCCGGGCGTCGAGATTGACCGCCTCCGTGCGGATATTCTGCATTTTGTCCAGCACCTGCTCCGCCCCCGAAACGCGCACGGATGCGGGGGTGCATACGATCCTGTCCACCTCGACCCCCTCCGGCAGGGTTCCGCTGATCGCCGCCTTGACGGGCAGTAGCCGCTCGCCCTCCCGGTCGAGCCGGACAAAGATTTCCGGCGGGCTGAAGCGTACCGCCTTGGTTGCGGTGGGGTTCTGGAGAAACTTTTCCGAAAGCTTAAAGTGGAGCTCCTCGCCGGCGACCGGATCCGAGACGGGGACTACGACGCGCAGCTGCCGCCCGTTGTCGAGGTAGCGGATGTCCTCGCGCGCGCCGCGGAAGAGGATGCTGACATCGTTCACCGACTTTTCCAGAACCGCCCACCCCTCGGGCACGTCCACCTCCACGGCGACGCCGGGAACGGACACCTCGAACCCCGTGTTCTTGCGGATGCCCTGCCACGAGAGGAAGCCCAGCACAAGGCAGAGCAGCAGCAGCCACTTTTCGCCCGCGAGGAATTTCCAGAATCTGGAGAAACTATTCTTCATCCCGCCCCTCGCCATAGCTCATCAAAACCGTATCGGACAGCTCGGCCTCGCCGGCCTTCAGCTTTTCCCTGAAGCGGGGGAGCCCGGTGCGCTCGCGCCCCAGCATCGACGAAAGGACTCGCCGCAGGTGCTCCTCGCCCAGGCCGCGCCGTAGGCGGCCGTTGTATGCCAGCGAGACCGCCCCGGTCTCCTCCGAAACCACCACCACGATGGCGTCCGTCTCCTCCGTGATCCCGATGGCCGCCCGGTGCCGGGTGCCCAGGGTCTTGCTCAGTTCCGTCTTTTCGGAGAGCGGGAAGAGGCAGCCCGCCGCGCAGATCTGGTTCCCGGAAATAATCACGCCCCCGTCGTGCAGCGGGGTGTGCGGGAAAAAGATGGTGGCCAGCAGCTCCGAGCTCACGATACCCTTGATCCGCGTCCCGGTGTCCTGCAGAGCGCGCGTCCCGATGTCGCGCTCGATAGCGATCAGGGCGCCGATCTTGCGCGACGAAAGGATCTGCGCGGTCTGCATGATCGGCTCCACCAGGTTTTTTTGCGAGGCGATCCCCTTGGATTTCCAGAGCGGCTGGCGGCCCAGCTTGGCCAGCACCCGCCGGATCTCCGGCTGGAAAATAACCACGAACGCCAGCGAGAGGTAGATCATCAGCCGCGAGAGCAGCCAGTTGAGGATGTCCAGGTGGCTCAGGCTGGTGATGGCGTAGACCGCGCCGTAGACAATGATCATCCCGGTGAGCACCGCCGCCCCCCGGGTGCCCTTGAACAGGCGGAAGACATAGTAGAACATTGCGGCGAGAACGAAGATCTCGATCCAGCCGGACGCGTCCGGAATGCTAAAAAGTTCTTTCAGTTGCATCAATATTTACCAGCGAGGAGTGTATCCAGAAGCCGGCAGGCACCGCAAGTGTCGATTATGTCGTGGACCCGCAAAATGTGCGCGCCATGCAGCGCCGCCCAGGCCGCCGCGCCCAGGCTCCCGCCCAGCCGATCCCCCGGAACCGCGCGGCCGGCGACCTCCCCGATAAAGTTTTTGCGCGACGCCCCCACCAGTATTGGAA
>WFRA01000421.1 GCA_015486775.1 Kiritimatiellales bacterium
CCCTATAATTGGGTATCTGAAAATTGCTTGTAAAAATCCCATTGTATTATTTCGATAAATTAAACAGCCAACTAAACCAAGATGCAGGAAAGAGGCGTGGGCGGCAAGAGTTTCTATTTGCCGCATTTGGGGCGGTGCAATTGGATGCGCTTATGGATTGCCTTTTGATCGGTTTTCATGGAGATTCCCGCGCTATTAACGGAAATTTTGATTCAAGAATGAAGATTGTGGTTTTAGTTGGCGATGGCATGGGGGACTACCCCGTGGAGTCGCTGGGCGGCAAGACGCCCCTGCAGGCGGCGCGGATTCCAACCCTTGGAAAAATCGCGGCGGCGGGGGAGGTGCGCCTGGTGAACACAGTTCCGGACGGTATGCCACCCGGTAGCGATGTGGCCAACATGGCGCTGCTCGGCTACGACGCGGCACTCAACTATACCGGTCGCGCGCCGATCGAGGCCGCCGGGGCGGAAATCCCGATGAAGCCGTCGGATGTCGCCTTCCGCTGCAATCTGGTGACGGTGGCCGATGGAACGATGGACGACTATTCCGCCGGACACATCACCACCGAGGAGGGGCGGGCACTGGTGCGTTCGCTCCAAGAGGCGCTGGGCAAAGAAGGATTGACCTTCCATCCCGGCGTGCAGTACCGCCATCTGCTCATTTGGGATGGCGGCCCGGCGGAGTGCGATTGCGTTCCGCCGCACGAGTTCACCGACAAGCCGGTGGCCGAGCATCTGCCGAAAGGAAACCGGCAGGCGGAAATCCGCGAATTGATGGAGCTTTCGAAGGCTGTCTTTGCGGATCATCCCGTAAACCAAAAGCGTATTGCGGAAGGGAAAAAGCCCGCAACGCAGATCTGGCTGTGGGGGCAGGGAAATGCCATGCAGCTGGAGACATACAAAGCCCTCTATGGTCTGGGCGGCGGGGTGGTCTCCGCCGTCGACCTGCTGAAGGGTCTCGCAAAACTGGCCGGTCTGGAGGCACCCGATGTCGAAGGCGCAACCGGCTTCCTGGATACAAACTACCAGGGCAAGGTAGACGCGGCGCTTGAAATACTCGGACGGGAAGATTTTGTTTTCGTCCACATCGAAGCGCCGGACGAATGCGGGCACATGGGCGATGCACAGAAAAAGACGCAGGCGATCGAAGAGTTCGATTCGCGGGTAGTCGCGCCGGTCTTCCAATGGTTGGAAGAAGCGGGCGAACCCTATACGCTGCTGCTATGCACCGACCATCGTACGCCGGTGGCCCTCAAGGGACACACCGCCGAGCCCGTTCCCATGGTGGTCTTGACCGGGCCAGTGGGAAAAATCGACACGCAGGTTGCGTTCGACGAAGACGTCAACGCCGGGAATGCACAAGGCATGGCCTGCACTTGGATACAACAAATACTTTCGCGGCACGCCGCAAAACAGGAAACAAAACCAACGGCGAACTGCGGAGGGCTTACATAAGGAAAGAACATTGAGCCTAATCAAAAAAATCACTTCCATTTTCGGTAAAAAGGACGAGCCGAAAAAAACGGAAGCCACGAAACAGCAGAAAACATCGGCCTCGTTCAAGAACAAGCAGCGCAAGAAACCGCAGCAGGAAGAGTGGTCGCCGGGCGGCGGCAAAAAGAAGCCGAAGTCCCGCACGCAGCAGCAACGCCCGCAGGGCGGCAAGGGTCGCCCGCCCCAACGGAAGAAAAAACCGCAGGGGGGAGCGCCGTCGAAAAGCTACGAAGAGCGCCTCGCCGAATTCCGCCCCGAAGAGGAGGATCGCAAGCAGGCCTTCATCGCCCGCCACGAGCGTCGCCAGAAGGAGCGCGCAGAGCGCAGGAACAAGCGGCCTTCCGAACCGCGCGAGCGCAAGCCGCGTCCGGAGAAACCGCGCGAAGAGCGCCCAGAAAACCAGTTCAAGCCCCTGCCCAAGCGCGCTCCGCAACCCCGCGCGGAAGAGACCCCGTGGGATGCCTCCGAGTTTGCGGTGGAGCCCGAAGAGGGCAAGATCCGCTTCCACGACCTAGATCTGCATCCCCGTTTGATGCGCGGCATCCACGCGCTGGGCTGGCAACACTGCACGCCGATCCAAGGCGAGATCCTGCCCGGAACGCTCAAGGGCAAGGACATGGCCGGCCGCGCGCAGACCGGCACCGGCAAGACCGCCGCCTTCCTGATCTCGATCATCAACCACTGCCTCAACAAGCCGCTGGAAAAGCAGAACCCGGGCCATCCCCGCGCGCTCATCATCGCGCCGACCCGCGAGCTGGCCATGCAGATTGCCGAGGATTCGCAAGGGTTGAACCGGTTCACCGGCCTGCGCACCGTCGTGCTCTATGGCGGCATGGACTATAACAAGCAGGAGCGGCAACTCGACGACATTGTCGACATCGTCGTCGCCACCCCCGGCCGCTTGCTCGACTTTGCCCAGAAAAATGTCGTCAACCTGCGTTCCGTGGAAATCATGGTGATCGACGAGGCCGACCGCATGCTCGATATGGGCTTTATCCCCGACGTGCGCCGGATCATCTACAAAACCCCGCAGAAGGAAAAGCGCCAGACCGTGCTCTTCTCCGCCACCCTCTCCGACGAGGTCATGCGCCTCGCCGCCGCGTGGATGGTCGATCCCGAGCGCATCGATATCGAACCCGAGCAGGTGGCCGTCGATTCCGTCGACCAAAAGGTCTTCATCGTCACCGACAAGGAAAAGTTCCCGCTGCTCTACAACATCATCAAGAACGACAGCCCCGACCGGATCATTGTCTTCGCCAACCGGCGCGACCAGACCGAACGCCTCGCCGACGAGCTCGAGCGCTACAGCATCAAATGCGAAATGCTCTCCGGTGCCGTCACCCAGAAAAAGCGCATGCGCATCCTCGAGGACTTCAAGGCCGGCAAGGTCAAGGTATTGGTTGCCACCGATGTTGCCGGGCGCGGCATCCACGTCGAGGGGGTCAGCCACGTGGTAAACTTTAACATTCCTGAAAATCCCGACGACTATGTCCACCGCATCGGCCGCACTGGCCGAGCCGGCGCCACCGGCAAGTCGATCACCTTCGCCTGCGAGATGGAATCATTCGAGTTGCCCGCCATCGAAGAGCTACTCGGCATGGAGCTCAAATGCACCATGCCGCCCGAAGAGCTGCTCGAAGAGCTACCGCCCGCGCCGCCGCGCAAGCGTCGCCCGCCGCGCCGCGACGGCGACTCCCGTGGCGGTCGCCGTCCGCAAGTGGGTGGCCAGCGCCGTTCCGGCGGCCATGGTGGCCGCCGCTAGCGCTCGATTGTCCAGTCGTCCTTCGAACTCGTCCCCGATCCACTCCCGGGGACGAGAGAATGGACGGAATAAAACCGGCACTATGTCGGTTTTGAAAATAAGGTCGGTATTCCTTTTGAAACCCCGTTGCGCCGCGTAATGGGAAAGGGTTCGAAATATCGAAATTAAAACTTGCTTGATGGCCAATAATCCCATACCTAATCAGGTATGGGATTCAGTCAATGCAATGTGCCGGCGCGTGAAGGACTCTTCTGGGTTTTTTGTCGTATTCTAGCGGAGGAGACGCGACTACGGCTGTTGCTTGAAATCAGCAGGCACAAACGCTTGTCCGTGGCTGAATTGGCGCAGCAGGTGGGAATAGGAGAAACCAACGCCAGCATCCATCTCAAGATGCTCCATGGTGGAGGAATCATTGTTCCCTACCGGAAAAAGCAGCAAGTATTCTATTCTGCGGAGGCACCGAAAACCGCCCATTTCGCAAGCCTGTTGCTGCCGGATCTCATCAAGGCCCTTCAGTCTGGGGTTTCGCCCAGCTCAATAATCCACTTGCTGACGGCTTTTACCCACCAACGCCGTATCGAAGTGCTGCGCTCCTTGTCCCATGGCTCAAAGACATCCAAGGAGCTACTCGAAACTACAGGGATGACTTCCTCGGCGCTTTCTCGGCACTTGATCAAGTTAAGATCGCGGGGTTTTGTTGTCAGGCAAGGCTCATCATATTGCATGGGTTGCCCCGATTCTCCTTTGGCTCGGACGCTACTCGAAACGTGCTTGTCCTGATAGCCCGAAAAAAATCCCATACCTAATCAAGTGTGGGATTTTTATGTTTTTCCCGTATCTTCTTTGCTCTTTTGCACGCAACGAATACGGTGGGTGTGGCACACCAAGCCATCGACTACTCCTTGGCACATATGCCGTCATCTTGGCGCCATGACTGATGCCGTTACCTTCCTAAGTGACGCATGTTAAATAGAATGCTCTTTTTTGATGAACATTTCCGATCGGGTTTGTTCCGATGCGGATATGAAAAACCCAATCCGCATCCCCGACCCGACCGAACAGCAGCTATTGGATGGAGTACATGTACGCTTGTTGCGCGAACAGGAACGGCCGCGCTACGACGAATTGCTCGATAAACAGCACTCTCTCAAGAGTGGACAGCTCGTAGGCGAACAGCTCCGCTACGTGGCCGAATACGAGGGCGAATGGCTGGCTCTTCTCAGCTGGAGCGCCGGGAGCTACCATCTGGCCGACCGCGACCGCTGGATCGGCTGGGATGCCGAGCAACGCCGGCGGCGGTTGCCCTTGATCGCCAATAATCCTAAAAAAAGCAGTTGAATAGGCGGCTTATGCTAGCAGGAGTTGGCCTCCGTCGGAGGTTGGCGGTAGCTGAAGGCCTTTGAGGAACTTTCTGAACGCACGGTGGAGCACACGTGCCCATTTCTCCTCCGGCTTCAACTGCGTCGCAGTTAGTATCCCTTCCAGGAAGGTCGATGTTTCCTTGAGGATTTCGCCCACTTTCTCGGCATCGCGTCCGGCCATGCTCAGGTGGATGAGCCGCTTGCCACCGGATCGAACCAGGCAGCCGACGAGGTTCTGGAGCATCGGTCGCGAGGTGATGGCCTCCATGTGCTCTTCGGGTTCGGCGAGACGGCAGAAGATATTCCACCAGTTGTAGACAAGCGCGATGACGATATTTTTCTTCTTGACCTATCATTCAGAGCGACGGCCGTCACTCTGGATAATACCTGATTTCGTAAGATAATTTCAATAAAATAGATGGTACCCGTTGGGCCACAAATGGTAATGTGATTTTACAACGAATCAAAAACCAAACCCAACGGGTGAATATATGAAACAATATAAAATTCTACGCGGCAAGGATGATCTCAACAGCACGGGCGGAAATTATTTTTGCGGGCTAATCTTAAGGGGGTTGACAAAGATTTTGCCAGCGGATTTCCAGGTGCGCCGCAAGGATGCAATCTCGGATCGGGACATACTCATGAGCCAGATTGGATTGCTGTGCAATGCGCGAACGGATTTCAATGACGTGGAACTCTACAAACGCGATAAGTTGTTTCAAGATTCTTTTGGCATCCAAAGAATGCCTTCGGAGCCGACCCTGCGTACCCGGCTCGATGAAATGCCGCAGGAAAAATGTCATGGGGCACTTCGTTCCCTGAACATGGCCATCCTGAAAAAACGCACCTTCCGGAACATTGATGCGGAAGGGCTCAAGCTGGTTCCGGTTGATATGGATGTCAGCCCTCTGGACAATTCCGGCTCCAGAAAAATGGGTGTTTCCTACACCTACAAAGGGCACGATGGATTTGCGCCGATGTTCTCGTATGTCGGTGGAGAAGGACATATGCTCGACTGCGAACTGCGCCCCGGCAAGCAGCACTGCCAGTTGGACACACCGGAATTCATTCGGCGAAACATTGGAATGATCAAGGAGCTGGGGCTTGGCGGGAAATGCCTGATACGTCTGGATTCAGGCAACGATGCGGAGGACAATATCGACGAAATAGGCAATGAGTATTTCCTGATCAAGCGGAACTTGCGCAAAGAATCGAAGGAACAGTGGCTGGCGATGGCGCGGCGGGTGGGCGAGAAAAAGGAGTCCCGCCCTGGAAAAAATGTGTATACCGGCTTTGTCCATCACCTCCATCCCGGAGGGAATGAGAATCGTCCGGCGGTTCCTGTGGCCTTTGAGGTCGTTGAACGCGAGACGGATGTTCACGGGCAACTGTTGCTCCAGCCAGAGCTCGAAGTGAATACTTGGTGGTTGAACTTTCCCTGTTCGAAGGCCGAAACCGCAATCTCCCTCTACCATGACCATGGGACAAGCGAGCAGTTTCACAGTGAACTCAAAAGTGATTTGAACGTGGAGCGTCTTCCGTCTGGCAAACTGTGCGTGAACAAAATCGTATTGCTATGCGCCATGGTGGCCTTCAACGTCTTGCGCACCATTGGACAGGAAGTGATTGAACGCAGAGAGCTTGCTCCCGTGAAAATCAAGGTGGGGCGCTGGCGAATGAAAACCATTCTCCAAAACGTTATCTATTGCGCAGCCAAGAGGGTTCGACATTCAGGGCAGCGTCTGTTGAAATTCGGGAAGCATTGCCCTTGGTTTGATATATTGGAGGACTTGGCATGCACATATGCATAATTGATCAAAAATAAAATATTCTTTAAAATCCGTGTTTGCGGGGGATCCCTCCTGCCCAAAAACAACGAGTTTTGGCTTTGGAATACGCAAAAAGACTCCAGAAGCGACCTGCGAGGTGTTAATTGACCCGTCGTACGCGATGGGATTGGGTTTTGGAGTGCAGAAAACCAAAAAAATGCGGTCTGGTTATCGACAGAGGAAGAACTCTTTTGTTAGCTCACGGATTCAGGACTAACTAAAGGAATGGAGAAAAAATGAAGAAAATATTAGCAATTTGTTTGGTGGCATCATCGAGTTTTGGTTCGCTTGCATTGATTCCGGAGCCTGTTCAGGTGAGTCAGCGCACCGGAGTTTTGGCGTTGCGGGAAGAGGCCTCTATTTCGTATGCGGATGGTTTGTCGCAAGTTCCTGCACAATTTTTAGCCACGCAGCTGCGTGTGGCAACGGATTTTGAGTGGCCCGTGGAAGAGGGGACGAATGGAACCATTATTTTCCAAATAGAGGAAAATGATGCGCTGGGCGAGGAGGGATACCTATTAAAGGTGGACAATTCTATTTCCATTTCGGCGCCACAATCGGCGGGGCTGTTTTATGGTGCTCAAACCTTGCGCCAATTGCTTCCGCCAGAAATTTATTCAACCCATAAAGTTTCCAAAGAGTGGACTATTCCAAAGGTTGAAATTCGTGATTTTCCAAGGTTTGGAT
>WFRA01000422.1 GCA_015486775.1 Kiritimatiellales bacterium
GATCTGTAGGAAAATTCCTGTGCCTTCCGCAAAAACAGAGTCCCGCCCCTATGGCGGCTGGCGCGAGCTGATGCGCATTGCCTGGCCGCTGATCGTCAATTCGGGCACCTTCGCCCTGCTGAACTTTTCCGACCGGCTCTTCCTTTCGTGGTATTCCGAGGATGCGTTCCGCGCGTCGCTCCCGGCGGGCATCCTCTTTTTCACGCTGGTGTGCGGCTTCATGGCGCTAGCCGGTTTTTCCAACACGTTCGTGGCGCAGTTCTGGGGCGCGGGCGACCGGCGCGGCTGCGCGCGGGCCACCGCACAGGGGATCATCTTTTCCCTGCTCTCCATCCCCCTGATCCTGCTGCTGGCACCGGTGGGAATCGGCCTGCTGCGCCTGAGCGGGCACGGCCCGGAGGTGCTGCCGCTTGAGGAGAGCTACTTCAAGATCCTGATCTGGGGCGGCGGCGGGATGGTGCTTAGCTCCGCGCTGGGCAGCTTTTTTTCCGGGCGCGGGAAGACCTTCGTTATCATGGGCTGCAACATTTTTGCGAACGGGCTCAACATTCTGCTCAACTACCTGATGGTTTTCGGCAAGGGGGGCTTCCCGGAAATGGGCATCGCCGGGGCGGGGTGGGCCACGGTGGCCGGCTCGTGGGCCAGCCCGCTGGTGCTTGCCCTGATCTACTTTTCCAGACCGGTCAACGCCCGCTTCCAGACCTTGGAAACGCTGCGCTACGACCCCTGGCTGTTCCGGCGCTTGATCCGCTTCGGGCTGCCGTCCGGAATCCAGCTGTTCCTCGATGTGGCGGCCTTCACCGTCTTTGTCATGCTGGTCGGCCGCATGGGGCCGGTCGCCCATGTGGCGAGCAACATTGCCCTGAGCATCAACCTGGTCGCCTTCATGCCGATGGTCGGCATGGGCATGGCCGCATCGATCCTGGTGGGGCAATACCTGGGGCGCAACCAGCCGGGCAACGCCGCGCGAATGGGTTGGACGGCACTCGGCACCGGGATCGCCTACATCGCGTCCATCGGGGCGACGTTTCTGCTCTTTCCCGGATTCTACATCAACGTTTTCGAAGGGCATGCCGTCGGATCGGTTCCTCTGGGCGAACTGGTGGAGACCGTGCGTGTTCTGCTCGCCATGCTGGCGGTCTGGGGGGTGGCCGACGCTACCGCCCTCATTCTTTCCGGCGCGCTCAAGGGCGCGGGCGACACCCATTTCGTGCTGTATTTCCAGTCCGCTGCGGCCTGGGGCTTCCTGGTGGCGGGGCAACTAGTGATTGTGCTGGCGCTGAAGCTGGGGCTCTACGCCAGCTGGACGTGGACCCTGCTCTACATCGTCATCCTCGGAACAGGGTTCGCCCTGCGCTTCCGCTCCGGCCGCTGGAAAAGCATCGACCTGCTCGACCGCCGCGCGATGGCCGATGCCTGAGGAAGGCGTCACCGGCATTCTTGCCCCGCGCATCCCCCTGCCCCGAGGGAACGATTCCAAAAAAAAAGGTTTTCCAATGCCTGAAAACTTCCGGGCACTGGAAAACCAGGGGGAGGATGAAGCGATGTCCTAAAGGACGCCTTGAAGCGCATCAACGGCCTTGGCGATGGCCTCCTTGGTTTCCACAGCTTCCTTTGCGCTCTTGATGATTTTCTCGTAGTCCGAGATCGGCATCTGGACGGCAACGGCATTCCCGTTTCCATCGTAGAATATCTGCACGTTATCGTTGTTCATGGTTTTCTCCTTGTTGTTTGCCTAGCTTGCTTTTTTTGTAATTTCATTCAACAGATCCATGTGGCTGCTCAGCCAGTCGTCGGTTCCGCCGGCCGGTTTTGCGGCTTCCCTTTCCGTGTCGATACTCAAAACCTTTCCGGAACCATCCTGATCCGCGGCAACGTCCTCCACCGGGACGGGTTCCTCCTCCGCCGGCAGGATGATCTCTTCGCCATTGTCGATCTCCAAGGGGAAGAAATGCACGGCCTCCTCCTCGTCCGCGAGGGTCGCCGCTACGGCAGCCTCTTCGGCCGCCTTTCTTTCAGCCGCCTTTCTTTCGGCCGCTTCCGCCTGCCGCTCCGCCAGCACCCGAGCCTCCTCTTCGGCCTTCCGGGCAGCCTCTTCGGCCTTCCGAGCCGCGAGTCTGCGGATCTCTTCCGCCGCCCTTTCCTTCTCGAGTTCCGCAGTCTGTACGTCCTCCTCGTCCTGTCTGTCGTCTCTTTCGGGAACTTGGATCACCAGGCGGGCGGGCTTTTCCCCAACCTCGCCCACGGAGGATTCGGGGAGCTCTTCGACCGGCGCGCGCTCCATGTTCTTCCCGACGCCCGCACGGACAAGCAGCGTCCAGACCAGCCCCACCACGGCACCGGAAAAGATAAACGGAAAGACCAGAGCGTTGAGAACGACACCCAACCCCGCCTTGGAAACTTGGCTGTTAAGCAAGCCGTCCAGTAGCAACAGGGCGAGAATGACAAAGATGAAGGGCACTTGAGCCTTGTTGAAGAAGGCCAGCCGCACCCGGGTGGTCGCATTGCCCACGGCCAGCGCGCCAAATGCTCCGTAGGTCGCCCCGGCGGTCGTAATCTCTGCAACGTTGACGTCCGGCAGCATCCGCACCCCCATGAAGGCCAGCGCCCCGCCGGCCACATAGGAAACCGCGACCACCAGTGGCTGGAGCCCCAGCAGGCTAACGGCCCAGAGCAGCGAGCAGACATTCAGCGCCGCAAACGCGCCCCAGAGCGCCAAATTGTCGATCGGGGCAAGCTGCCCTCTGCTGGCCGCCATCAGGAGCCCGCCGTTCAGCAGCACGAGAACCACCCCGGTCACCATCAGGAACATGATATTTTTCTTTCTGTTTTTTTCCATCGTACCTCTCCCTTATTTCACCTGCATCCCCACTTCATTGAAAGCCCTGACCAGCACCTCCAGCACCCGGTTGCTGAGATCGTCCACCTGCACGCAGATCAGGTTCCGCCGGGTGGAAAGCAGGCGCGGCACCTCGCAGAGGCTGAGCGACTTGAGCTCGTCCGTGTAGATTGGATCGACCGCGATCCGGAGGTGGTTTTCGAATATGTCCACAAATGAGAATTCTTCCCACTCGTCATAGTTCCAAAGGCTGCAAATCCCATCCTTCATCGTGACGCGCATCATGCCGCCGCAGGCCTCGTTGAGGCAGGTGTAGTATTGCTTGAACACGTTGAAGAGGCGGCCGGACTCGTCGAGCTTGTTGAAGTGCTTGGCGATCTCCTTTTTGATCGGCGGAACCTGGGGCATGTCCGCCCGCTCCAGCCGGGGTGCCGCCTTCTTGCCCGGAGATGCCGATTTCTCTTCGGCCACCGGCGGCGGAGAAACCTTCTTTTCCTCCACGGGGGGAACCGGTTGCCGCCGCGATTCCGGCTTGGAAGCGGGGGGCTCCGCCGGAACGGTGTTTGAACCGCCGAGGAATTTCCGCAAATCGGAAAGAACGGTCTCCTTGACCTCCTGTATATGCCGGGCCTCCTCGATCTTCTCCACGAGCACCGTATATTCGGCATAGGAAATCTGCAGGGTTTTCGCATCCTTTGCGTATAGATAGTTTTTTGCGCTTTTGGTTTTATCGTTCATTTCCGCTCCGGTTCCATATTTCATCGAATGGCTGCCTCTCGTGGAGCATCATTCATGCCAGACAATTTACCTGTGCCGTTTTTCCGGATTTTGCATCCGCGCAAACGAAACCGGGCAAGGTGCCGGGAAACATTCAAAAAGAGATAGGCATGGTTCATGCTCTTACCCCTCCGTAATCCATTCATAAATGTGAACAGGTGCTGAACATGAAACAGAACATATTCCTCAAAACGGCGATGGCGCTTGCCCTGCTTTCCGGGTGGACGGCTCGGGCGCAGTCCATCAATATCTGGCGGGGGAACGAAACCAAGGCCGACTGGAGCGATGCCTATAAATGGAAGCTCAAGCACGTCCCCAAGGAGGACGAGGCGGTCCATTTCCGCCAGGCCAACAGCGTGGTCTCCATCAACAAAACCATCGCCCTGAACAACGGCATGTTGCTCTACGGTCAGGAGCTCTCCCTCGAAGGCAACGGAAACATCAACTTCTGGAGCCCGGTGGCCAACCAGAGCACCGTGTATATTCCCGCCTCCGCATCGGGCTATGCCAACCTCTCGCTCAACGACAACCTTTCAATCAACGGCCGGGTCGCCCTAGCCGCCAAGGCCTACGGGACATCGGCTGGCAAGGGTTCCATCTCCCTCAACGACCGCTCCTCCGTCTCGGGCAAGCTATCCATCGGGAACAATGGCTACGGCACGGGGCAGCTCTTCGTCCGCGACCAGTCCACCTACCACATCTCGGATCTGGAGCTGCAAACCGTGGCGGACAAGGGCGGATCGGCGGAAATCCATATTCTTGGCGGAACCGTCCAGTTTGAGAAGGGGACAAACCCCCTCAAAATCTTCCTGGCCGATCCCAGCCGAAAAATCATTCTCGGCGACAACGGAACGCTATGCATCGACTCCAGCTCGCCGATCCAGCGCAAGAAGGAGCTGCTTGTTCAAATGATTCAGGGCAAGCACCTGATCGCCGCGCCGGGCTGCCGGATCTCCCCGCCCGTCTTCCAGAAAAACACGGTTGTGCTGCGAGCGGAAAGCAGCGAAACCCAGCAAAACTCCGACAAGCTCATCGCGCAGATCCGCGAAACCCGGGTCGCCCCCGACCCCGTCGCGGAAGAGGTAGCCATCCAAGAGGAGGCCGTTACCAAAACCGCCCCCGAATCCCTAACCGGATACATTGTGTTCTTGGGCGCTTTCCTCCTTTTCCTGCGCCCGGCAAAACCGGCCGCAGAGGTTTCCAACCCCGAATAGATCCCCGCTTGCAAAACGGATGAGGCGCACTTTGATGAACAGACGACAAAAAACGATCCCGGGATGCTCCATACGCCGCTTCATGCCGACCGTTGCGCTGGCCATGGTACCGGCCGCCGCATCGGCTCGAGAAAACCCGGCACCGATCGGCTTCCCCGTCGAAATGAGCATGACCGCATTTTTGATTATCGGCGGATTGCTACTACTTTCGATCGTCCTTCTGTTTGTGTTTCAAAAACGGTTCAACTCGACACGCAAGGAACTGCAAGATCTAGTCGGAGAACTAGACCACGCCCGCCAGCGACTCGCCGAAACCAAGAAGTCGCTCGAGACGACCGGGCAGGATCTACGGGACACCGCCCAGCGCTACCAGGGAATCCTCTTCGATGCCCAGGTCGGCATGTTCCAGATGGATCTCGACGGCACAACCACCTACATCAACGCGGCGCTGGAGGAACTTTCAGGCCTCTATCCCAAAAAAGCGCTGAAGGAGGGGATCCAGTCCGCCATCCATCCCGACGACCGCGAACGGTTCGACCGGGAATGGAAAGCCTTTGCCGACGACGACAAGCCGCTGGCTGTCCGCTTCCGCTTCAAACCGGCCAGAGGCGGCCATGAGACGCATGTGCTCTGCCGGGCAAGCAAGGTGCTCGACCGCCGAAAGGATGCCGAAAGCTACATCGGCTGGATTTCGGATGTCACCCCGTTCCACGCGGAGCAGCTCCGGCAGGAAGCCGTCACGGCGCGCTATGCCCGCTTTATCGACGAAACCATCGAAGGCCACTACCAGCTCGTTTGCGAAAAACCCATCCCTCTCTCCAACCCGCCCGAAAAGATGGCCGAGGCCATCATGGGCGGCATGGTGCTAGCCTCCTGCAACGAAACCTTTGCGGCGCAGTATGGCTCCACGCCGACCGCCCTAGAAGGCAAGCACATCGATGCGCTGGACGGGGGATGCGGCCCGTTCAAAAACGCCGAGTCCATCAGGCAGCTGGTCGAGGCGGAATACAAGCTGCTCAACCTGGAATCGATCCGCCAAGATCCGCGCGGGAACCGCCTCGTCCTGCTCAACCAGGCGGTGGGGCTGATCGAAGACGGCAAGCTCGTCGGAATCTGGGGCTCCCAACGAAACATCAGCCAGGAAAAGCGCGAGCGGGAAGCGCTCGTCAGCCAAGCCCGCTTCATGCACCGCATCCTCGATGCCCTGCCAGCGGATGTCCATGTAAAGGACACCCGCTGCCGCTACCTCTATGCCAGCCGGAAGCTGGCCGACCGGACCGGCGTCCCCCAGGAGGAGTGGGTTGGAAAAACCATTTTCGAAGTCATGCCCGCCACCCCGCGCAACCACGACAAGAGCGCCATCGAGGTCATGAAAACCGGCAAGCTCGTGCGGACGGAGCGCCCCTACGAAACGCGGAAGAAAACCGGATGGATGGAGACCCTCCAAATTCCGCTCGTCTCCGACGACGGCCTCGTGGAGGGTATGGTGGGTCTGTCGATCGACATCACCGACCGCAAAGCGCGAGAGGAAGAGGCTCAGCACGAAATTCTCCGCAATCTCCGGCTGCGCGAAACGGAACTCGAGAAGAAGCGGGAGGAATTCCGCGCCAGACTCGAAGAGCACAAGCAGATCGAAAGGGAACTGAAACATAGAGAAAAAAACCTGCTCGACCACCAGAGGCAGCTCGAAGAAAAGCTGGCCGCGCGGCTGGCCGAACTGGAATCCGAAACCGACAAACGCAAGAAATGGGAAGAGCTCATCTCGATCAAGGAAGACGAGTTACGCAAGGTCGAGGAGCATTCCAATGCCCGGAACAAACAGCTTGAAGAGGAGATCACCTGCCGCAGACGGATGGAGGCCGAGCTCGAAACCAGCCGAACCGAGCTGGAAAAACAGCAGAAAGGTATTGTATCCCTGATCGAGGAGCACGGGAAGGAGGCCGCCGGGCTACTCGAACAAAAACAGAAGGAGCTATCCCTCGAAAGCTCGGCGCGCAAACAGGCCGAATCCCACCTGAAAAAAACCGAGGCTCATCTGCAAAAGGCTCGAGAGCAGATCAAGACGCTCACCCAAGAGCATGCCGTCGAGCTCGAACGCGAAATTGCCGAACGCAATTCTGCGAGGAAAAAGCTACTGCGAAACACGGCGGAGCTCGACGAACTCAAACAGCAGTTTGCCCTGCGGATCGAACAGGAGACCAAGCAGCTCAAAAAGGAGCTGGCCCAAAAACAGATCCGCGAAAAGGCGCTACGCCAGCAGGAGAAAAAACTCGAAGGGCGCATCAAGAAGCTCAAGGAGACACTACAGCTCAAGACCAAGGAGCACAGCGAGCAGATCCAGGCGCACGAAAAAGCCGAGGCGCTACGCAAGCAGGCAGAGGAAAAACTTGAGCAGATGAATACCCGCCAGAACCAGATGGTCGAGCGCGAGGCGCAAAAGCTAAGCCTCAACATTGCCGAAATCCGGCTTGGGGAAGTCAAGCTACGCAAGCAGATCGGTGACCTCCAGCAGGAAAAAGAACGGCTGGAAAAAGAGCTCCGAGAGATGCACATCGCCTTCGAGGCCAGCCAGCGCAACGTTGAATCCATGATCGAGCAGCAAACCGAAGCACTGCAAAAACAGCTCGACCGGCACAAGCGGAACGAATCCACCCTGCAAAAGAAGGTCAAAGAGCTTCAGCAAGCCACTAGCACCGGGGAAGAACACGAATCTCCCATCGAATGGCCTGCAAAATCCAAGCAGAAGATCGCCGGTGCGGCATAGGCGGCGGCCATCCTTGACAGCCCGCCACGGGACACCTACCGTGGCACCATGAAAAAACGCTTCCTCACGCTCCTACTCAGTGCCGCATCGCTTGCTCAGGCCAATCCCTTTCCAGAAACCTGGGCCTATCTCATGAAAGGCGAGGAAAAATATTTCCCTGCCCGCTCGCCCATCACGGATGTCGCCTGCTTTAGCGCGCAGGTCGACGGCGACGGCAACCTAAAAGGCGGCCATCCGGCTCCTCCCACCCTGCCCGGCGCGCACCCCGGAAC
>WFRA01000423.1 GCA_015486775.1 Kiritimatiellales bacterium
CATCAGCGTCTTGGTCGGTGCCTTGTAGAGCCACCACGCGCCGAGCATCATGAGGATGGAGACGGCGGCGGAGGCGGCGAAGCCCATCTTCAGGTAGTGCTTGTCGTCGCGATCCTTGACCATGAATTTTTGGTAGATGTCCTGCACCCAGACCATCCCGACGGCGTTGATGCTGGAGCTGAGCGACGACATCGCGGCGGCCAGCGCGGCGGCGATCACGATGCCGGTGATGCCGGGGGGGAGATAGTTGATCACGAAGTAGGGAACGACCTCCTCGGCCTTGCGGGTGCCGTCGAGCATCTGCTGGGCGGCCGGATCGGGGAACTGGTGGAAGAAGACCCATAGAGCCGTCCCCACCAGCATGAAGCTACCCCACACCGGCAGACTAGAGATGGCAAGGAAATAGATGGAACTGCGCGCCTCCTTGGCGGACTTTGCCGAGCACCAACGCTGGACCGAGGTTTGGTCGAACTGCCCGGTCAGGAAACCCACAAAGCCGGCGACCAGCAGCATCAGGACTGTTTTTTGCGAGAAGGAGAAGCCCCGAACCAGCGGCTGGTAGCCGCCCTCTTTCGTCCACTGTTCAAACGAAAATTTGTGGTTTGCAATGCCGTCGGAAACAATCTGCCCGAATCCTCCAGGTAATTGGTGAGCAATAATCGTGAGAATCAGGATGGAGCCGAAGATGAGCGTGAGCGTCTGCAGGACGTCCGTCCAGATCACCGCGTCGAAGCCGCCGGTGGTGGTGTAGAGCGCGGTGATGCCGCCGGTGAGCAGAATGCACCAGAGCATATCCAGTCCCGTGATTGACTGTAGCAAAAGCGAGACGAGGTAGACAATCGTGCTGACGCGCACCAGTTGGATGACCAGAAAGACCGAGGCCGCATAGCAAGAGATCGAACCGCCAAAACGCTTGGCAAGATATTCATACGCGGAAGAGATCGTTCCGCGCCGGAAAAACGGCAGGATAAACCAGGCCGCGATCAGGGCCGCAATCGGGAAGACGAGGTGGGGCAGGAAACGGATCCAGGTGGTCTTGAAGGTGTCCGCGGGGAAGGCGATAAAGGTGACGGAGCTGATGGAGGTTCCCAGCAGGCTCAGCCCGAGCGCCCAGCCCGGAAACGAACGCCCGCCCAGAAAATACTCCTCCGTGTTGGTGTTTTTCCGGGCAAAGAAAAACCCCATCCCCATCGTCAGCCCAAAATAGACCGCAAGTACCGCGATATCGATCCAGCCCAACTGCATATGTTGTCTCCAGAAAAAAACAAAGTTGCTGCAAACTACAGCAACCGGTCGGAAAGATAGCCCATTCCCTCGTAGCCCCAATCCTCGTAGATTCCCTTCCGGTCAAGCGCGGTCCGGTCGGCCTCGGTTGTTCCGCCGGTGCTGTATTCCTCGTCCGAGGTCGTGCGGACCGTGGCGTCGTACAAAATCCGCTCGGTGGCACCGGTGCTCCAGGTGTTGCCAACCATGACCGTCCCGCTCACGGGGCGCCCGCGCTCGTTGCGGAATGGACTGCCCAGATTGACATCGCAAGCGTGGCCCGCCCCGTTGTCGCGGTTCCCGAATACATTTTTCACGATAGCCGTGTAGTCGTCCTCCACCTTGATGTGCGAATAGCCATCGTTGTAGAACGTGTTGTAGGCGATGGTATTGTGCCGGGCATAGTCCATCATGGTTCCATTGTCGCCGTCGTAGGAAAAGGTTTGTTCCCCCAGCTCCGCGGCATCGAAATTCCACCGCTCCTCCGCGTTTTTGGAGGCCTGCCGCGAGGCCACCCACACGCCGGTGCGCTCGTCGTGGAAAACATTGTGGAAGATCTGGTTGAAGCTGCTGTGCTGGTAGCGCTTGGTTCCACCCTCCCCGGCATTCTTGTAGAGCTTGATACCGGCTCGAACGGGGAAATCCTGCACCCAGTTGTTGTAGTAGAGCTCGTTGTGGAAAATCTGGTTGTGGGCGGAGGAATCGATGGCGATGCCCTCGCGCCAGTTGTGGTGGATGACGCAGTTGATGATGGTGGAAAAACGCGATTCGCGTTCTAGGTAGATCCCGACCGATCCGTTCTCCTTCACCTCCAGATTCTGTAAAAACCAAAACTCGCTGTAGGCCGGTACAAAGATTCCGTCGCCGGTGCGGGCAGTACTGCCGTCCTCTGGATTTTCGACCCGCCCATTGCGGGTTATTTCCATGTTTACAAGACTGATCCGACGCGTCGCATGCCGGTAGAGCAAGCTCCGGTCTGTCCCGTTGAAATAGGCCTCTTCCGGGATCTCCTCGGTCGTGTTTCCATCGCCGTCGAAATCGCCGGAGTCCTTTTCCCTGACACGCCTGAGGTAGACCCCGTGGCCAGTCCAGTTCCTGACAACGCAATTCTTGATCGTGCTTCCGCTGATATCGACCGCGGGCTGGCCCGCCCCGTTGGCCTGGCTGGCAACGATACCCATATACTTGAAATAGCGCGTCGGGTTTCCCGGAAAGTAGAGGGAGTTCCACACCAGGCCGGGAACATTGTTGCTCAGGGCGTCGCCATGGAACTCCGAGCCATCGATAATGCAGTGGTTGCCGTCGAACACCACGTCCCTAGCGGCGATCTGGATCTGCCCGCTGAAGGTGGCACCCTCCGGCATCAGGCGGACATTCCGCGTGACGACATAGTAGCTCTTTCCGTCAATCTTGCCGTTTTCGATCCAGACGTCGCGGGGATCGTCCCCCACGACCGCGACGCTGAAGGCATGGGTAAATACCGGAAGCAACATAACAACCAAAAAAATAGGTAATGGTTTTTTCATATATCCGCTTCAAGAAGGTTTAAAGACAAACCAAGAGCAAACCTAGAGCAACTTATTGGATAAGTATCCTGTTCCATCATAGCCCCAATCCCAATAAATTCCTTTTCGATCAAGCACATCCTCATC
>WFRA01000424.1 GCA_015486775.1 Kiritimatiellales bacterium
GGAGATGTGTATAAGAGACAGGGGTAGCGCCGTCCATACCCAGAACTGTTCCGTGGGCCTCCCAAAGCGGCGGCGGATGGCGTCGCAGACAGTAATCGCCCGCATTTGGCGGTAGCGTGCCGCCAGAAAAAAATAGATCAGCAAATAGGGGATGGTGCCGACAAGGTAAACGATCACCAGCAAAAAGCCGGTTTCAAACACCTTTGCACCTGCGGCGGTGAAGGAGTAGGCCGTCAGTCCGACCGCCAACGACGACATGCCGTTAATCCACCAAAGAAGATTTCCCCCGCCGCGGAAAAAGTCGGAGGCGTTTTTGTTGATCCGGCTCCATAGAAGGCCGATGCCCATCATGAAAGTCAGATAAAACCCGATCACCGCATAGTCCCATCCCGTCAGCATAGAGGTACTCCCTTTTCTGGTTTGTATGTCGCAAATGATATGCCAAAGCACGGCACCGAAACAACCGGTCTTGTACGCCATATGAATGTGCTATTTGCGACGGCTTGCCGGTTGACTTTTGGAATCCGGAATGTTTTTTCACGGGAAAGCGGGCTGCCAACCGGCAGCCACGGTGGGGTACCGCCTGGTGGCGCAAAACATGGCGTTGTTTTGCGCACATGGTCTATTGCGGGTTTGTGCAGGAATGCCACAATTTCCTCCGGCTCTAAAAAAGAGGAAGCGGCATGGCATACAGGTTGAAAGATCCAGACTTTGGAAAAAGCCCGCTCACGGGCATGGTTCGCGAACATTGGCTCGATGCCGCCGAATATTTGGTGGACGGCGTTTTCCGGCACATCCAGGGGTTGGACGATCCCATCGCGATCCCGAAGCAGAGCGAGGTGACCTATCCCCTGCCGGACGACCCGCCGCACCGCTACATGGCGGCGGAATTCGAGGGGTTGGCGCGTACGTTCATGGCCGCAGCGCCGGTCATCGCCGACCGGCCGGATGCCGCCTGCAACGGCATCAACCTGCGCGACTACTATGCCCGCCAGATCCTGCTGGCCACCGATCCGCAGTCGCCGCGCTTTGTGGGCTATATTTCGGAGTTCACGAAAGAATACGGAAAGATGCAGTATCAACAGACGGTCGAGGGCGGCGCGCTGGTGGTGGGGCTGATGCAGTGCCGCGAGCAGATTTGGGATCGCTATTCCGACGATGAAAAACAACAGGTGGCCGCACTGCTTTCGGACTATGGCCACAGCCAGACCATCGGCCACAACTGGCGCTTCTTCAACGTGCTGATGCTCACCTTCCTGAAGCTCAATGGGTTCGGGATCGACGAAGCCGTGCTGAAGGATCACCTCCAGCATTTGATGGCGCTCTATTCCGGCGATGGCTGGTATAACGACGATCCGTGCTACGATTTCTACAACCCCTGGGGCCACCATTTCTACGGGCCGCTCTGGTGCCGCTGGTATGGCCTCGAGCACGAACCCGAGCTGGCCGCGATCATCCAGCAGCGCAACCGCGAGTTTATCGCCAACTGGCCGAGGTTCTACTCCCGCGATGGCAAGCAGCTGATGTGGGGTCGGAGCATCATCTATCGCTTCGGCTGCTCGGCCGCGCTCGGCGCGCACTTCTTGATGGACGATCCGGTGCTTGATCCCGGCTTTGCCCGCCGCATCGCCTCGGCCAACATGCTGCAGTTCATCACGCGCGACGATATCTATGTGAACGGGGTTCCATGCCTTGGATACTACGGCCCGTTCGATCCGCTCATTCAATTCTACAGCTGCGCCGCCAGCCCGTTCTGGATCGCCAAGATTTTCGTGGCGCTTTCGCTGCCGAAGGATTCACCCTTCTGGACGGCGGAAGAAAACGAGGGCTTCTGGGCGGAGCTGGGTGAATGTACGGAATCCGTCGAACTCGAAGGCCCCGGCATTCTTGTGGTGAACCGGGGCGAGACCGGTACCACCGAAATCCTCACCGGCAAGGTGCCGCAGCACGCGCCCTACTACAACCAGCTTTCGTTTAACTGCGACTATTGCTACGAAGATGAAAACCCGCAGGGAAGCAACCCGGCCAACTATTCGATCAGCGATGGAATTAGCGAAGGGTTCCGCATTCCGCTCGCGATCGGCTTCAACCGCTTCGAGGGCGGCGTACTCTACCGCACCCTAAACATGAAGCAAGGCGGGGGCGCCAACTCGATGTTCAGCTATGTGGTGAACAAGGGACCCGAGCGCATCGACCTCGCCGATATCATCGTCCCCTTCGGGGTGGTTCGGGTGGATCGCGTGCGCATTCCCCGGAGCAACACGCTGCACCTCGGCCACTATGCCCTGCCGCACCTCGCCGGAAAACTTCCAATCCTTGAAACAGACCGCGTTGATGACCATCCAACGCTGACCGCCTCCATCGACGGGCGGAAGGTGGCGATGGTCGCCGTCCACGGATGGGACGGGCTGGAGGTCGCCGTGCATGGCGCCGGCCTGAATCCGGAAGCGGACGAAAGCACGGTGATCCATGCCGTCCGCAGCGAAGAGAAGGAGTATGCGGGCATGGAAACGATGGTCACCGTTCTGCTGCACCGCCAGGACGGCGGCGAGTGGATGGAGGACGAGCTGATGCCGATTCGCTCGTTCGGGCTGCTGCCGTGGGCACCCTCCGGCCAGCCCTGCGGCGCGCGGCTTGAACTCAAGGATGGCCGCCGGTTCGAGATCGACTTCGGCAACGTCGAAGGCAACCTGCGGTAGCCGTCCTGTAGGATGCAGCTCCAGCTGCGTCCCGCGTCGCCCGTAGAGGGTCGATGCTGGAGCATCAACCTACCTCCGCTTGGCATGCACATCGCACATTAAAAAAGCGCCCTCCGCTTTTGGCAAAGGGCGCTTTGCGGTTTCCGATCTCTGGAAAGGGCTACATCATGAAGCGCCTGCGGATGAAGATGGCGCCTGCTCCGAAGAGGACCATCAATCCGAGGGTGGCCGGTTCCGGGATGGTGGTTACATCGACGGCAATGTTGTCGAGGAAGATTCCCCTGCCGCTGGTGTATCCTCCGTTGTCGGTGCTGATCTGGATGCCGCCCACGGCTCCACCCGTGCCTGCCGCAATGTCGTAGGATCCGCTGACGGTGGTCCAGGTTCCGTTGGCCGCGGTTTCGACGGTGCTGTCGTCGTTGAAGCTGAACGTCTGACCCAGTACGGCGGAGCTGAACCAGGCATCGGAGATACATTGAGGTTCTGGCTGTTGTTGTCCGTCCGCACCTTGACCGTCCATCCAGTGGGGTCGATGGAGCTGTTTGAATCATAGCCAAGAATGTCGAACGACCAGCTTACCTTCGTGATATTGGCGGCGTTGGCGGCTTCCCGTCGCCAGTGGCGTGAATTGATGGGGTGGTTTACGCATTTTTGTGGTTGCTGCTCCTGGGAAGGGCGTTGAAGATGCCCCTATGGAAACGCTGAGCATTATTTTCATCATGACCGACCCGCAACAGGTGCGAATGCTGGGCTGCCGGGGGCATCCGGAGGTAAAAACGCCGAACATTGACCGCATTGCGGAACGGGGCGTTAATTTTTACAGCGCCTATTGCCCGACGCTTCCAATCTGAGGGCTTCTTCAGAAGCTGAAAACGGACAGCTTATGTTGGTTAATTTGCTGGATCTATGTGAAATAAACGCGAAACAAGAAGGGTAGCCGCAATGGAAGGGAGTCTTTCTGAATCATGGAGCTGGACACAGGCTAAATTCGGTGGCGGTGGATACATTACCGGGCTGACTTGCGACCCAACGAATCCGGAAATCCTTTATGCCCGTTGCGATGTGGCCGGCGCATTCCGCAGCGTGAATGGCGGCGAGAGCTGGACGATTATCAATAACGGCATGACCGCTAAGCACCACCATTTGACACAGGCGTTGGCCGTCAGCCCGTTTAATCCAAAAATTCTTCTGCGTGGCAGTGGCGACGCGCGCGATCACAAAACTTTCGGTTCAATCCACCGCAGCAACGATGGCGGCGATCAGTGGAGCTTTATTACGGATGCCGTCGATTTTTCGGGAAACGGGGCAACCCGCACTTCCAAGGAAATGATCGACTTCAGTCCATTGGAGGAAGGGTTCGTACTGGCCGGAGGATACTCCACCGGAGCGTGGATCAGTCGCGATAACGGGGAAATCTTTTCCTCGTCGGGATTGGAAGGGGAACGCATCGGGTTGGTAAAGTGCCATCCGCACAAACGCCCGGTGCTCTATGCCGCCACCATCGGCGATTCGGCGCTACGTTGCCTCAACTATTACCCAGGCATGACGCTCGCCGAAAAGCTCGACGCGCACCACGACACACCACGCGGCGATATGGGGAGGCTCTATGCCTCCACTGACAATGGCACAAGCTGGGAGCTGCTGTGCGAGTTGGCCGGAACCGGGTTTTATCACTTGGGTTTCGACCCGGGAGACGAATCGATTCTATACGCCGCCACCAATCGGGGCATGCTCGTCAGCCGCAATGGCGGCCGCTCGTTCGAAATGTGCACCAATGGGTTGCCGCCGGATACGCTCTATGCCGCGCTCGCAGTTTCCGCGCACGACGGTGCGGTCTATGCCTCGGTCTGCTTCGACCATCCGGGCATTCCGATCTATCGCAGCACCGATCAGGGAAAAAGCTGGGCATTGCTGAAGGAATACACCAATGACGACCTTTCCGATTTCCCGCCCTACATCAAGTCGCCAAGCGACATCGGTGTCTCGATTTCTACCATCCTCACGCCACCGGGGAAGCCGGGAACCATGTATATTTCCAACTATTTCGGTGTCTCGAAAAGTATTGATGGCGGGCAGACGTGGTGCGGCCACCAATTCCGGGGAACGGAAACCCTGTGCGGCGAAAGCATGTTCAGTGAACCGGTAAACCACTCGGGTACGGTCTACATCGACATCTGCGACCACCCGCCTGCGCGTAGCACCGACTTTGGCGAGTCGTACCATTTGCTCGAAGGTTTGCCGGGCGAGGGAGTCTCGCTGGTGGTTTCGCGCCACCGCCATGACTTTATGGTCTGTGGCTACGGACGCAAGCGCCGCTTTACCGGGCGTGCAGCGATTTGCGTCAGCGACGACGGGGGAAAAACCTCACACGAAACCAAGTTGTTCAAGGGCAAGTACTATGTCCAAGCCTTGCGTGAAGACTATCTCAGCCCTGGCGTCTTCTACGCCATGATCGAGGGCAGCCTCTCAACCGAGGCAGGCATCTATTGTTCGTGCGACTGGGGCGAGACGTGGAACCCCATGGCCAATCCGTTTCCTGCGCGCATGCAAACGCTACCGCATCGTGAAAAATGGATCGACGACGAGTTGCTCAATATTGCCGTAAACCAGCGCAAGAACGTATGCGGCAACAACCAGCTGATGGCGGTCGATCCGCACGAACAGGGCACCCTCTATGTCGGCGAATGGACGGAGGGGCTGTTCAAAACATCTGATGGCGGGAAGACCTGGAGGGATATCGGACAGGCACTCCCATTTGGAAACGACCGCACCTCCGTGCTGGTTGCCGTCAAGAGCGATGAAAAGCGGCCGGGCGTTGTTTACGTCGGGTTCATCCGCGAAGGGCTTTGGCGATCAGAAGATAGTGGCGAAAGCTGGGAAAAGATTTTCCCGCTCGACGGTTCCATCTGCAATGTATCGGCCTTGGCTCTTGGCGGCTCCAATGGCGAATCGGTTTTGTTTGCCAGCGAACCGCTGGATCTGTGCTGGTGCCCGTCGACTGTCATGCTCAGCCAGGACTACGGTGCAACTTGGAACAATATCTACGATCCGCACATGGGCGCCATTTGTTGGAAGGGCATCGCCCTCGATGCAAAGACCGACCGAGTCTACGGCCTCACCGGAGGCAACGGCCTCTTCTACGCCGAAGCGAGTGCGAATGGTGCAGATCACGCAGTGTAATTGCGCAAACTGGGGTATTTATTTGGGTAAGGTTGATCCATATATGGTAGAAACCACGGAAAACTCTCTTTTAAACTGTCCAGTTTTAGGGGATCAAGTCACCCAAGATCCCGATTACCGTGTAGTCCCATCCTGTTGGAATACAAATCGTTCCTGTCATCGGTTTATATGGTGCAAACAGTATGTTGAAGTCCGCCGCTCGGCAAGGGGACTTGCGTGCAAGTCATAACTATTGTTTGCGACAGGCAAATGGACATTAGGCATTTTAAGCTTTGGTCAATACATTCGAATTTCGAAAACCTGCGCCGAGGGGGAGCCGTGTGTGGACAATGCCTGAACCCGGATTTTTTCGCAGAGGATCGGCTCTTTGAGCTGATGTCGCCGTAGGCGCAGAAAATTTCCGGTCTCATTCACGATCTTTGTCCAACGCCCGTTGTGGTATGCCTTGATTTCATAATCCTTAATGCACTCTTCGCAGGTTGTTTTGTGCGGCCACGTTCGGTTCAGCCCCGTATGAAACGTGAGTTGGATACTGTTGATCTTGCGAGGGCGAGGAAAGCGAACCGTGAAGGATTGCGGCAGTTTCATATGAGGGTCTGATATCCATAGATTTGGCCAGAGTTCGGGATGGTTCATCCCGTTTAGAATATTTCCTGCGCCAAATGGACGCTGAGTGGGTAACATGCGCGTGCAATAGGTTCCCGTATCCTGCCGCCAGAGTGCCTGAGAGTCATCGTGGTGGCCAATATAGCGTATAATGTTGCCGGTGTGTTCGTCCCGGGCACCCTTGTGCAGGCCAATTATTTCTTCATCCGAACGACCGATCTCAAGTTTTCCGTTTCCCTCAAGCAACCACCAATAGGAGCCTGGCTTGATATCGCGGAGTTTTAGGTTGAAGGAGATCCAGCTTGGCTTGTCTCTTTTTATTTCCGAAAAAGCTGTGGCCACCGGCTCGCTCTGATCGAACATGCTTTGGTGCTTCTTTCCGCAGCGATATAGTGTGAGCGTAAGCGAAATATTTTTGTTTGTCTTATTGCGCAGGAAGAGGTCGAGGGTGTCAAGCCGGTGGGTCGAAACTGGCAGTGTCTGGGCAATGCCGGTTTCAGGAACTTCGATCATTTTATCTGCAGTGGTTATTTCCAGTTTCATCGAACTGGAGACCTCGACTTCCGCCGCTCTGGCGATATCGCCGGGATCTTCGTTTGCCGTCCGCAGGAGGGTCACATCATCTTTAAGCAGCTGCTGGATCAATTCCCTTCGATGTTTTTTATAGATGGCCCGGGGTTGGCAGTTTCTTGCAATGCAGAGGGCGGCCGCCGTGCCTGCCCCTTGTCCCATGACTCCGCAGGTCCACTCAACCCGGGTGGTTCCCAACGCGATATGGCTCACGCTGACGTTTCGCCCTGCTAAAAAAAGGTTTTGGATATTTTTGGAGTAGAGGCAACGCAGAGGGATGGGGTAAGGGTCTATAAACCGTTGAATGGCGCGGGGCTGACCGCTTGAAAGAATGCCGCCTGGCGGGTGCAGGTCGATGGGCCATCCTCCGTGGCCGATCCCATCTTCGAAATCGCGCCCACCGACCACATCGTTTTCGTTGAGCATGTAGTCGCCGTGGAACCGCCGGGATTCCCGACGCGACACATCCGGGGCAATCCATGTAATCATGCGGTTTTTCATATCATGCTCCGGGCTTTTCTTCAGATAGTTCCAGAAGCCGAGAATAATTTTCAGGTGGGTCTCGTAAAACAGTTTGCGGTTGAAAACCTCCTTGGCCGTTCCGTACTCCAGCCACCAAACCGACCCGTTTACATGGTCGTGGGGCGGCAGCAGGTCTTTCTCGAATTTGCACACGCCGTCCGGTGCCGTGAAAGGGACTTCCGGGAACGGCATCTCCGAGGTCTTCCACCGGAGGGTTGCCCCCATGATGCCGTCATCCGCTTTTTCAGGTGCCATAGATTCATGGAAGGTGCTGTGGGCTTCGCGACCCATGGTGAAATCGGCACCACTTTTTGCGGCGAAATCCCCGTCGCCGCTGCAGTCGGCGAAC
>WFRA01000425.1 GCA_015486775.1 Kiritimatiellales bacterium
CGTGCCTGCCCCTCCGAAGGAGATAAGAATGTCAGCAAAATATCAGATCAGAGTCTTCGGGAAAGAGGGGTGTGACAAATGCCACACCCTCAACCAGCGCCTCGACAAGCTGCTCGCAAAGGACAGCTTCGCCGACTTCGAGAAGCGCTACTGCGATGTCGAAAGCGTCGACGGACTCGTGGCCTTTGCCGAGGCCGAGTGCATCAACCCCTCGCGCATCCCCGCCATGCTCGTCACCGCATGGGATGCCGAGGCCGACGAATATGTTCCCGTCCAGACCGCCCAGCCCGGCGCAAAGGATAGCGTTTGCAAAAAATCCAAGCTCTACCAATACCTCGGATTGCAGACCGACTATTCCGGCACCGGCGTCATCTCGCCCAAGATGATCCAATCCGTGCTCGCCGAAGCGGCGACCTAGACTTTCTCCCACACCCCGACCCGCCAGGCGCGACACACCTCCCAACCCGCGCCTGGCGGGTCACCTTTTGAACCGCAGAACAACGAACCAGGAATTTCGGCCCCCTCCTTCAACATTCACCATTCCTTGTTCAATATTCGACATTCCCATGAGCATCTACGCCTATCTCGAAAAGCCTTCGATGGTGGACTATCCGAAGCACTTTGCGGCCGTCTTTTTCATTAGCGGCTGCAACTTTACCTGCGGTTTCTGCCACAATGCCACGCTGATGGGCAAAAAGCAGGCCGGGCTTTCGCAAGAAAAGCTCGAAGCCGCCTGTGCCAAGTTCAAAAGCAACTGGGTCAATGGCGTGGTCATCACCGGCGGCGAACCCACGCTGGCGGACGATCTCCCCGAGCTTATCCGCTTCTTTAAATCCTACGGCTTCGCCGTCAAGCTCGACACCAACGGTTCCAATCCCCGGAAACTCGCCGAGTGCCTCCCGCTCGTCGACTATGTCGCCATGGACATCAAGGCCGGCTTCTCCCTCTATCCCGAATTTGTCGGCTTTCCAGACATTGGAAAAATCCAGCAGTCCATCGACCTCGTCCGCGCTCAGGCCAAAGATTACGAATTCCGCACCACCGTCATCGAAGGAATCCACACCGACACGCAGATGGAAGAAGTGCGGCAGATCGTCGAAGGCTCCCGGCGCTACGCCATGCAGGCCTTCATCCCGCGCGACGAACTTCCCGGCAAAAAATACCGCACCCTGCCCCGCACCACCGCCGCCCGCCTCCAGGCATTGGAAAAACGCATGGCCGGCTGCGCCGACGAAATCCTCCTGCGCGGCGCATAATCCCCGAACCTACGTCCGGGTCGAGCGGAGGCCGACATAAAGCATCAGCAGCCCCAGGGTGGCGACGGTGCCGCCGACCGCCAGCGGGCAGACAATCCCCAGCAGGGTGACCGGTTTGATTGCGGGAATAACGAGCAGGGAGATGAAGAGCCCCAGCGCGATCGCGAAGGAACCAAGCATTTTGAGCTGGCGAAGGTTGTTCGCGCCAGCCTCACTTCGTGTCTGCGTTTTCTTTATATTCTCTGGTGGTACATTAATATTTTCTGCTCCCCTTACGGTTTGGATTGTTGGAAAGATGGAAGAATGGATTTTTGGGAGAAAAACCGGCGTGGCCGGATAAAGTGCCACCGAATGGGTGACATGAACCGAGTTTTTCGTTCATGAAGCATTTGCAGCTATCCAACCATCCATACGCAATCGACAAGATTGCAGGCTAGACCTGTAATCGACGAGGCATCTTGATTGAAAAATGTAGGATCATGCAGGGAAGCGCGGCGCAATGAAAACGGGCGGGTGCATGTAGAGCGGCTCGAAGGGTTCGGATTCAATCCCTTCTTCCAGCCGTTGGAAAACCAGCTCGCCGAGTTTTCCAGCCGTTGGGAAAACGGGCTCCGGGTTTTCCAGAGTTTGGAAGTTTTGGAGCAGCTCCTCCAGGCGGTCGTGGTCGGGGCTGACGACGGGCGTGCCTTCGGGAACAAAGGTGGCGAGCTCGTCGCGTTCCAGCAATTGGAACTCCCCTTCGATTTTGTGGTCGGCAAAGAGCCCGGCCCAGACCTTGTTGCGGCGGGCGTCGCCCACCACGGCCACGCGGTCGGCACCGGTCTGCGCCGCGAGCGCGGCGCCGCTGTTGAGCGCATGGACTGGCTTGCCGCCGGGGGCGGCGAGGGCGTTGACGACGGAAAACCCGATGCGCAGCCCGGAGAACGCGCCGGGGCCGCGCCCGACCGCAAAGAGGTCGACGGCATCCCAGTCCGCGCCGAGCTCCGCTAGGCAGTCGAAGAGCTGCTGGCGGTTCTTGAAATCCTCCTCCCAGCTTTTTTCGGCCACCACCCTGCCGTTTTCTAGGAGGGCGATGCTGCCGTGGCGGGAACTGAGTTCGATGGCAAAGATTTTCACGCCTCGCCCTCCCTGAAGATGTCGAATGTACGGATTCCGTCGCCATCCACTTCGATACGGATATGCAGCAGGTCGGGCGGGAGCAGGCCTTCGGCGCGCTCGGCCCACTCGATGGCGGTGATGCCGCCGGCATCGAAATATTCCTCCAGCCCGAGGCCCAGCGCCTCTTCGGGGCCGGCGAGGCGGTAGAGGTCGATGTGGTGCAGCGGCAGGCGGCCTTCGTATTCGCCGATGAGGGTGTAGGTGGGGCTGGTGATCGGCTCGTCGATGCCCAGCGCGGCGGCCAGGCCCTGGATGAAGCAGGTTTTCCCCGCGCCCAGCTCGCCGTGCAGGGCGACGACGGTTCCGGGGGCGAGCCCGTCCGCCAGCCCGGCGGCCAGCGCCCAGGTCTCTTCGGGGCTATGGGTCCGGACGCGGCGCATGGATTAGGGTTTTGCGCTGAACTTGATGGTGAAGTTGACGGGGGGGCTGGCCACCTCCATCCCGTCGGCATAGACCCCGACGGCCTGGATGCGGTTGGGGCCTTCGCCGATCGCCAGCTCGTCGAGAACCAGCGCGGAGTCGGGATGGTAGTCCCTTTCGTCGAGGATCCGCGCGCCGGAGACGAGCCGCAATTTTTTTGGCATTTCGGTTCCGTCGATCTTTACCCTGACGCTGTGTTCGTAGGTCCCGATTTTCTCGACGTTCGGGTCGATGGCCAGCGAGCGCCCCAGTCGGTCGACGGTGAACGGCTTTATGCCCGAGGCCTCGAACTCGACCAGGTGCTTGATGCAGGCCACGCCCCGCAGCTCGTGGTAGCCGTCCGCCAGCTTCTTTATGTTGACGGTGACCGAGCTGTCCTCCGACCACGCCCGGATCTCCCTCCCGTCGAGCAGGAACGTGTAGAGGAAGGCCACGTTCGGGACGCGGCATTTGGGCTGGGCGAAAAAGGTGGTATCGCGGCGGATCAGGTCGCTACCGAGCACGTTGACCGACAGCGGCACGGCGTAGGGCTTGGCCAAGGGGTCACCCAGTAGCAGGGTCTGCAAGGGGCAGGCGATGGATTGGTAGAAGGCTTCGAGCATCGTGCAGCCGGCCGCGTAGTGGACGAAAAAGCGGGCGGAGGGGAATTTGTTGGGGTTGGAGTAGGGCTCTACCACCGATCCGGCGGAGGCGGTCGCCCCGGCCTTGAGCCACTCGGTCATCTTGGTCTGGCGCTTCTGGAACTCCGCGCTCCAGCTGGTGAGGTGCTCGGCCATGGCGCCGGGGGCGAACGACCCGATGGCCGAGGGATCCACCGTCTCCGCGCCCATCATCAGACCCATCACGTTTTTCGCGCCCGCCGGGAAGTTGGTCGTGGTCGTGGCGCCGATCCCGCGCTTCGCGAGCTCCTGCATGGCGGGGGCATACTGCCACTCGCGGCATTTGGAGCGGACATCGTCGCTTTTGATAAAGTAGATTCCGCTTCGCTGTCCGCGGAAATCCGAGGCTTTGCCGCGCTGGATGGTCTGGAGCACGGTGTCGATGTCCGTCCCCTTTTCGCCAATGTAGCCGAGCATCATGCTGGGCAGCGGCATGCGGTCGCGCAGCCCCAGCTGCAGGTAGGCCGCTCCGGGCGGAACCGTGGAATCCTTCCCCAGCCCGTTCTTCTGCATGCCGAGTGAGAGCGTGGAGAGGGAGAGCTTGAGCCGTTCGTTGGGGCCGGCGAAGAGTTTCGAGAGATATTTTCCCTCCTCGACCAAGCTCAGTGCAACGGGCTTGTTCCGCAGGAAGGTCATGCCGCCCACCGACATCTGCTTGCGGTCGCTCGGGTCGGTTTTCACGCGGATCGGGAAATCGACGGAATAGACCCACGCTAGGATATGGTCGCCGATCCCCCGCTCCCGCATGGCGGCGCTGGCCGGTTCCCAGATCAGTTTGGTGAACTCCTCCGGCGTCACGGTGGCGGAACCGCCGTAGGCGCTCTCGGGAATGTCGAGACAGACCATGTTTTGCTTCGGGATCCCCCGCACCGCCGCAAAGGTGTTCGCCGCCAGCAGCGACGCCTGCGACCGGCTGTTCGCCAGCAACAGCACCTGATGCGGCATCTGCGCGTGCGCCGCTACAACCGCGAACAGGCAAATCAAAATCTTCCAAGCCTTGGACATATCCTCTCCTTGATCAAACCGGCCTCCGACTATGCCGTCTTGCGCATCCGAATTCAATCCCCTATAAGCGCGATATCGATCCCCGCAAACAAATCAATGGTGCCCCCATGAAAACCGTATTGGCCTTGATCCTCGCAATGGCCGCTACCGCGCCCGGCTCGGTGGCGGGGCTAAACTCCCGCTTCTACTATCCCGACCACCGAATCTATTCAACCCCCGCCGACGATGGATACGCCTTCGAGGAGATCGCGTTCCAAAGTTTGGACGGAACCCGGCTCTCCGGCTGGTTTATTCCTGCCCAGGGAAAAGCCATCGGGACGGTGATCCATTTCCACGGCAACGCGCGGAACATGGGTTTCCACTATCCCTACGTCTCCTGGCTCCCCGCCAAGGGGTTCAACCTGTTTCTCTTCGACTACCGGGGATATGGGAAATCGGAGGGAACGCCTACGCGAAAAGGGGTGTACGAAGATTCGGTGGCTGCGGTGGAATACATCAAGTCCCGAACCGACATCGACCAAGGCAAAATCATCCTCTTCGGCCAAAGTCTGGGCGGTGCCAACGCCCTCTGCGTGGCGGGGAAAAATAGGTTCGACGGCGTGGTGGGCATCGCGGTCGACTCCGCATTCTCCTCCTACAAAAGCGTCGCCA
The DNA here is from genome assembly GCA_015486775.1 of Kiritimatiellales bacterium. Lineage (GTDB taxonomy): Bacteria > Verrucomicrobiota > Kiritimatiellia > Kiritimatiellales > Pontiellaceae > Pontiella. The sequence continues at coordinate 5,150 of WFRA01000425.1, forward strand.
TGGAGCATGTCCATTGGCTGAAGCCCGCCGCGTTTTTTCTGATTGGAAACAAGCTCAGTCCCAAGAGGCACGTGGGCGACATTGCGCCAACGCCCCTGCTCATCATCCATGGAACCGCCGACCAAACGGTTCCGTACGAACATGCGAAGAAGCTGTTTGCGCGGGCCAACGAACCCAAGGCGCTCTGGACTATCGAGGGCGGGCGGCACATCGACGCGCTGGGCTCGCACCGCGACGAAATCATGCCCCGCCTCTGCGCCCAATTCACCGAATGGGTGGCCTCCCCCGCCCCTCCCCACTCCCCGCGAGCTATGGCGAATGCGACCGGGCGATTTGCGAAGCCGTCGACACCGATGCTTAGAAAGAGATCGAGCCGCTGAGCGAAACGCCGACCCAGGAAAACCGCCCCGGCGCCGAATACAAAGCCTTCGAGACCACCGTGACCTCTATACGAAAAGAAGAACCGGATCGTGGTCGTCCAACTCCAGCACCCGCGAGCTTGTTCTGGCAAATCAGCTTCTCCAGTAAGGTTCGGGATTGTTTTCATTCGTGTTCCAAGGGTTGGATCGCTGGAAGTTCCAAGCATTTAACCCGATTAAAACAGACGAACTTAAAGGTTGCGTTTTGAATCGTTCATGTAAAAAACGCGATCTAAAACGCAGGAGTTCATGATAAATCCAACCGGATTCCGTGAGAACGCGCCTATCCGGAGAGCATCGGCAAAATTATCACCCTAGACCATCTTCAGGACTTTCTCAGAATAAAACCATGAACCCTTCCTCCCGTCTTCATCGTAAAGAACTTGTCGGAGGAATTCCGCCGCACCAGAACCGTACCGCAGAACCGTACCGCAGAGCCCGCAAGATATGCGGGTGGCACACATTCTATACTTTCAGGTAGGTGGGACGCGGTACGTTGCCAGATCGCCCACATGCTGAAGGGCGAACCTCCTAGTACATCGTCAGGCTTTACTTGGGGAGTTGCTTAACGGGTATTTTTCTAACAGAAGAGCGCAAAGTACGCGAAGAAAACGAGTTCTGCCTTTGCGACCTTCTGTTAAATCCCGACAATTAATCCCTGACTGAGTACTAGTGAGCCATGAAATGCAAAGGGGAGATTTCAGTGCTTTTGAATGTATTTTCTAGGTTTATTTTCCGAAGGTTGGGAAACCGGTGACCGGAGCCCCGCCCATATATTTCATGATTCCCGCATGTTTTGCGACCAAACGTAGCCGTGAGCAAAATTTATTGCCAAAAATACGGCATGTTTTTAGCAACTGAGATTCATCGATTAAATATGTTGACAATCTCAAGGCATAAAAATAGGGTGCTCGCAGATTTGGAGGAAAATTATGACAAAAAATAGCATAGAAGGCGGCCAGGCCATTATTCAATGCCTGGAAAACGAGGGGGTTGAATACATCTTCGGCTACTCCGGCGGATCGGTTATTCCGATCTTCGACGCCCTGGTCACCACGAAGACGAAGATTAAGTTTGTCCTGACCCGCCACGAGCAGGGCGCGGCTCACATGGCCGACGGCTATGCGCGGGCGACCGGGAAACCGGCGGTGGTTCTGGTTACCAGCGGCCCCGGCGCAACCAATATTTTGACGGGCGTTATGACGGCGCACATGGATTCCGTTCCGATGATTGTCCTGACGGGGCAGTCGGTTTCATGGATGCTGGGCAAGGACGCTTTCCAAGAGGCGGATATTTTCGGCATCACGATGCCGGTGGTCAAGCATTCCTATCTATTGCGCAGTTCAAACGAGATTCCGCAAACGATCCGCGAGGCATTCCATATCGCGACCACCGGGCGGCCGGGGCCAGTTCTGATCGATATCCCGAAGGATGTTAG
>WFRA01000426.1 GCA_015486775.1 Kiritimatiellales bacterium
GTTCCGGGGAATCTACGACGACGAAAAATATGCCCGGTCGCAGCGCTACCTGAAGGAAAACACCCGCTTCGGCCAGATCCAGTCGGCCATCATGCTACCGCTCACCATCGCCTTTATCCTGCTCGGCGGCTTTGGCTGGATCGACGGCATTGCCCGGGCCGCCTCGGGGCAGATGATTGTGCAGGGGCTGGTTTTCGGCGGCATCCTGCTGCTGATCAGCCAGCTCGCCAACCTGCCCTTCAGCCTCTACGACACCTTCGTGATCGAGGAAAAATATGGCTTCAACAAAACCACCGCCAAAACCTTTGTCGCCGACCTGCTCAAGGGGCTCCTGCTCGCCGTGCTACTCGGCGCACCCATCTTCGCGCTGGTGCTCTGGATCTTTTCCGCCGTGCCCCACGCCTGGCTCTGGGCCTGGGGGGCGCTGGCACTCATCCAGCTCTTCATCATGTTCATCGCCCCCATCGCCATCCTGCCGCTGTTCAACAAATTCACCCCGCTTGAAGAGGGCGAGCTGCGCTCCGCCATCGAAAAATTCGCCGCCGACCAGCACTACACCCTCAGCGGCATCTTCAAGATCGACGGCTCCAAGCGCTCCACCAAATCCAACGCCTACTTTACAGGCTTTGGAAAAACCAAGCGCATCGCTCTCTTCGACACCCTCATCGACAACCACTCCACCAGCGAGCTCGTCGGCGTCCTCGCCCACGAGATGGGGCACGACAAGCGCGGCCACATCAAAAAAGGAATCGCCATCTCGCTGGCCTCCAGCCTGCTGATGTTTTTCATCCTCTCGCTCTTCATCACCCAGCCGGGGCTATACGCCGCCTTCGGCATCGAAGGCACCCCGCTCTATGCCGGGCTCGTCTTCTTTGGATTCCTCTACGCCCCCATCGGGATGGTTCTTGGCCTGCTCGGCAACCTGCTCTCGCGCAAGCACGAATTCGAGGCCGACGCCTTCGCCGCCGAAACCACCCGCGCGCCCTGCGAAATGATCGCCGCGCTCAAGAAGCTTTCCGTCGACAACCTCGCCAACCTCGCGCCCCACCCCCTCAAGGTTTTCCTGGAATATTCCCATCCGCCCGTCCTCGAGCGCATCAAAGCCCTGCGCTCCTTCAAGACGGAATAGATCCCGGATGGCCAATCGGCAAGCAACAGTGTTAAGCGGCAACAGACACCGGGGCGTTTCCCCGCGTAGTTGAAATTCCCGCTTGCGCGCCGTAGAAACGACGCCCTCGTCGCTTGTCATAGCAGAGAGAACGCGACGAGGGCGTCACGCCTACACTCCTGGAACTCCCGTACCGCAGGCTTCCAGCCTGCCTCGTGATCCACAACTCTTCCGCTTCCTTGGTGCACTTTTGTGCTGTTGTTCGCGTCCAGGATATTTCATTCGAGAAATGCTCTACGCATAGCCAAACTTCTTGAGCATCCAGAAATTCTTGCGCCAGTTTTTCTCGACCTTGACCCAGAGCTTGAGCTTAAAGCGCACGCCGTACATTTCGTACAGCTCCTTCTCGGCCTGCTCGCGCACCCATTTGAGCAGGCGGCCTTTCTCGCCAATCACGATCCCCTTCTGGGAGTGGCGTTCAACATAGATGGTGGCATCGACCGTCCACTTTTTCTCGCCTTCGTCGATGTTCTCGATCCAGACGGCGACGGCGTGCGGCAGCTCTTCGTGCAGACGGAAGAAAAGCTTTTCGCGGATGACGTCGGCCATATTGAGCTTGCGGGGATAGTCGGTGAGAATGTCGTCGGGAAAGAGGGCCGGCCCGACGGGAACGCTTTCGAAAAGGGTGTCGAGCAGGCCAGCCATGCCGTCGCCATGCAGGGCGGAAACGGAAACCCACACCGGCTCCTGCGCACTCTCCTTCTCGGCCTTGATCTCTTTCCAGAGGGTTTTATAGTCGTCCGCGCGATCCGAATGCAGATCATTCTTATTGAGCGCAATAATGCACGGGACCTCCTCGCGGGCGATGCGACGGAACCAGCCGTCGTCTTCGAGCGCGGGCTTCTTGGAAGCGTCGAGCACCAGCAGGATGGCATCAACCCCCTCGACGGCGGAGCGCGCCGCCTTGTTGAGGTTCTTGCCCAGCTCGCCCTTGGCTTTGTGTACGCCGGGGGTATCGAGAAAAACCATCTGCCCGCGCTCCTCGGTGAGGATGGCGCGAATGAGGTTGCGGGTGGTCTGCACCGTGTCGCTCACGATGCTCACCTTCTCGCCCAGCAGGTGGTTGACCAACGTGGACTTACCCACGTTGGTGCGCCCCACAATCGATACGATGCCGGCTTTTCCAAGCCCCGGAAGGTTTTCTGTCGATTCGTTCATGGTTGCTCCTGGAATTTCGTATTCCACGCCGCGATGCACTCTTCGATGGAGAGTTCGTAGCGTTCGTTGCAGAATTGGCAGCGGATGGCGACGGGTTCCTTTTTCTGCACCAGCTCCATCCGTTCGGGGATGGGCAGGCTACGGAGCACCAGCGCCATCTTTCCCCGGTTGCAGGTGCATTTGAATTCCGGAGTCGGACAGGCCTCCATATGAACTTTTTCAAAGCCCTCTTCGTCCCCGGCAAGCAACCAGGCCAATTGTTCGGCATCGCCCCCCTGCCCCAGCAGCTCGCGGAAAGCCGGCTCGTCCATCCGGCGGCGGATGCGATCGAAGCGCTCAAGATCGGCATTGGGTAGCGCCTGAATCATCCAGCCCTGACAGAGTCTGACGGGCTTCTCTGGATCGGGATTGAAGCCAATCATCACCGCCATGCCGGTTTCGATCTGGTCGGAAATGCAGTAGTGATAGGCCAGGTCGCCCACCGCATCGTGTAACGAAACCGGCGTAGTACCCGAGCTGGTGATTTTCCCATCCTTGGAAACCACGGCTTGCAACTCGCCCATCTCGCCGTAGAGTTCGTCATGCGCGTCGGCGGGCTGACCCAATTGGTTTGGGGAAATCAGCGAACGCACAGAACCATCCTGCCCGGCATCGACCACGACGGTTTTGAGCGCGCCGCGATATTTCCAGCAGGCGTTGAGCCGATGACCGTCCGGCAGCGTAGCGGCGGCGAGCAGCGCGGCGGTCGTGGCGCGGCCGAGAATATGCGCGGCGGCGGGATCGCAATCGTGCCGCACAACCGCCTCGTTCACCGCCCGCGTCGTCGCGGCGTGGACGAAGGCAATGTCCAGCCCTTCGATGCGGCCTTTGTAGAGTAGATCTTCCATGGGTTCCTTTTTCGTATTGCGTACTGCGTATTGCGTATTCCCGCCACCTGCCACCCGACACTCGACACTCGACACTCTTAAAAAGGCACCGGGCATTCAAGCGCAATCGGTTCGCCGGTTTCGGGATGGAGCAGTTCCAGCGACTGGGCGTGGAGCATGAGGCGGGCGGAGGGGGTGCCGTAGATGGGATCTCCAACGATTGGAAACCCGATGGCCTGCATATGAACGCGCAGCTGGTGCGACCGTCCGGTCCTTGGAAAAAGCGCGAGCCGGGTCGTCCCCTCCCCCCGCTCCAGCACCTTCCATTCGGTGATGGCTTTTTTTCCGCGTACGCAGTCGACCAGATGCTTGGGCGGTAGCCGCTGCTCCATATCCTTGCGCAGGGGAAACTCCACCGCGCCGCTCTCTTTTTCGACGATGCCCTCGACGAGGGCAATGTAGGTCTTGGTCACTTCGCGCCGCTCAAATTGCTGTCCGAAAGCGCGCTGGGCTTCCGGTGTGCGGGCAAAGAGAACCAGACCGGAGGTATCCATATCCAGCCGATGCACCATCAGCGCATCGGGAAACCGATCAAGCACCCGGCGAAAGAGGCAGTCCTGCTTGTCCGCTCCGCGCCCCGGAACACTCAACAGCCCCGTCGGTTTGTTCACCGCCAAAAAAGCAGAATCGCTATGGATTGTTTCCAACATTCGGAAAACCTGCCCGATTCCACCGCCGGTGCCGATTCCAAACCTTGGAAGATTTCTTGTCGCTACGCCCCTTCTTTGAATGCGTGCTACCCAAAAAACTCCGCATACCGGTTCGCCCAGTAGGAGATGAGGATATCGGCGCCCGCGCGCGAAAGCGCGGCGGTGGATTCGCGCACCATCTCACGCAGGTCGCCCCAGCCGCGCTCGGCGGTGGCGTGGAGCATGGCGTATTCGCCGCTCACGTTGTAGGCGGCCAGCGGCAGCTCGGTCTGCTCGCGCAGCTTGGCCAGCACGTCGAGATAGAAGAGCGACGGCTTGACCATCAGGATGTCCGCCCCCTCCGCCTCGTCGAGTTCCGACTCGCGCAGGGCGGTGCGCAGGTCGCCGTACGAGGCCTGATATCCCTTGCGGTCGCCCTTGCCCGGCTGCGATTGCTCCGCATCGCGGAACGGACCGTACATGGCCGAGGCAAATTTGGTGGAATAGCTCATCAAAATGGTGTTTTTCCAATCCTTGGAATCGAGCGCCGCGCGGATGGCGGCCACCTGCCCGTCCATCATCGCGCTGGGGGCGACAATGTCCGCGCCCGCCTCGGCAAAGGAGATTGCGGTCTTGGCCAGCACCGCGTTGGCCGCATCGTTGTCGACATCGCCGTTGGCCGCCAGCGGGCCGCAGTGGCCGTGGTCGGTGTAGGCGCAGACGCAGACATCCGCCGCCACCACCAGCTCCGGGAACCGCTCCTTCACCGCATGGATCGCCCGCTGCACCGTGCCTTGCGGGTTGAAGGCTTCCGAACCTTGGAAATCCTTTTCCGGCTCATCCGCCAGGCCAAACAGCAATACGCTTCCAACCCCTGAATCCACGATAGGAGCCAGCTCCGCCAGCAGCCGGTCGATGCTCAGGCGGTGCTGCCCCGGCATCGAGGCAATCTCCTCGCGCCGCTTTTCGCCATCGACCACAAAAGTCGGCCACATGAATTTTTCCGGGCCGGGCAGCGGAGCATTAAGCATCTTGCGAATCCCCGCGCTTTGGCGCAGGCGGCGTAGTCGGGTTTCTGGAAACATGGTTCTCTCCTTGTTTAGGGGCATTCAGGGGTTGGTTCGGTAAAGTAGGACAGTGCTTCCAGCCTGTCTGAAGCTGCATCGCGAACAGCCTCGACAGGCTGGAAGCACTGTCCTACTTTTGAAAATCGAGATTTCAAATTCTACCTTCATCCTTGTTGTATCCCTGAACATGTCGTCCTTTGGGCGGGCTTTCCCCAGTTCGCGCACCGATGCAACTGTCCGTAGGA
>WFRA01000427.1 GCA_015486775.1 Kiritimatiellales bacterium
ACTACAACGAGGGCACGGTGCTTTCCGCCGCCATCAACATGGGGCACTGTTTCTGCATCTCGGCTTCTGCCAAGTCCGGAGTCCGGGTTACCGCTGGGGACATTCCCCAGACCACCGAATTCGATCCTTCGACCGATGAACGGCTACCCAAGGATGTCCAGTGGGCCAACTATGTCAAAGGGGTTATGTTTTACCTGCGCGGCCACGGCGTGGAAATCGATTCCGTGGACTGCACCTTCCTTGGTTCCATCCCGATGGGCTCCGGGCTTTCGAGTTCCGCCGCGCTCGAAGTGGCCACCGCCTTTGCCGTGCTGGAATACACCGGCAAGGAGGTCGATCCGAAGGAGATTGCAAAAATTGGCCAAAAATCCGAACACGACTTTGCCGGTTGCAGCTGCGGGCTGCTCGACCAGTTTTCCAGCATCTTCGGGGTTCACCACGGGCTGATCCATAGCGACTTCCGGACTATGGAAACCTATCCGGTCAACCTGTCCGACGATGTGGTGTTTTTAATGATCAACCCGCACGTCAAGCATGCGCTGGCGGAGTCGCCCTACAACGAGCGGCGCCAGAGCTGCGAACGGGCCGCCGCCAAACTCGATGCCCTGCTCGACCATCCCGTCAAGGCGCTGCGCGATGTTTCGTGGAACGAGTTCCAAGCCTTGAAAGACCAGATCGATCCAGAGGCCGCCCAGCGCGCCACGCATGTGGTTGGCGAGATTACCCGGGTGGAGGAGGGCGTCGGGCTACTCGCCGAAGGCCGGATCGAAGCCTTTGGCCAGCTCCTGTTCGATTCGCACGAAACCTCGCGAACCGCATTTGAAAATTCGAGCAGGGAACTCGACATTGTGGTCGAAGCCGCCCGCGAGGCCGGTGCGCTTGGAGCCCGCCTCTCCGGCGGCGGCTGGGGCGGCAGCGCCATTGCGCTCGTCCGCGCCACCGAAGCCGACGCGATTTGCGAAAAAATTATCGAAACCTGCAAGCGGCAGGGATTCGAACCCACGGCGGAAACCATAATTCCATCCGCCGGGGCAACGATTGTGAAACCATAGCGAGTGATGCGTGTCGCGTACTACGTATTGCGTACTATACATTGCGTATTTTTGCGCGTTTCTGCTTTGCGTAGTTGAGTTTGGCATTAACCTTCGACGCAATACGCAATACGCATTATAAACCACGGAGATCAACCATGAAAATTCTTGTTGCCGGCGGAGCCGGATATATTGGAAGTGTGACCACCGAAATGCTCTGCGATGCCGGGCATGACGTAGTGGTGTTCGACAACCTTGAGCGCGGACATCGCGAGGCCATCGACCCCCGCGCCGGATTTGTTCGGGGCGACCTGCGCAACAAGTCCGACATTGTCGAGGCGATGCAGGCAGAAAAGCCGGAGGCGGTCATCCATTTTGCCGCCTACATCGAGGTGGGCGAATCGATGCGGGAGCCGATGCCTTTCTACGAAAACAATGTGGGTGGATCGCTCAACCTGATGAGCGCCATGGTGGCATCGGGCTGCAAGAAGCTGATTTTTTCCTCCACCTGCGCTACCTACGGAACGCCCGAGCGCATGCCGATGGACGAGACGCTGCCGCAGCATCCCGAGAGCGTCTATGGCGATTCCAAGTATGTCTGCGAACACATCTTTGGCTGGGGCGGGAAAATCCACGGCATCGAGTGCGTCTTCCTGCGCTACTTCAATGCCTGCGGCGCCACCGCAAAATATGGCGAGGCGCACAATCCCGAGAGCCACCTCATCCCGCTTGTTCTCCAGGTGGCGCAGGGCAAGCGCGAAAAAATCTTTATCTTCGGCGACGACTACGAAACCCGCGACGGCACCTGCGTGCGCGACTATATCCACATCAAGGATCTCGCCCAGGCGCACATCCTCGCGCTCAAGCCCGGCATCCAGGGCGGATACAACCTCGGCAACGGCGACGGCTATACGGTAAAGGAAGTGATCGATGTCTGCCGCGAGGTCACCGGCCATCCCATCCCGGCCGAGCTCGAACCGCGCCGCGCGGGCGACTGCACGGCACTGGTGGCCGATGCCGCCAAGGCCAAGACGGAGCTGGGATGGAATCCGCAGTTTGCCGATCTCAAGAGCATTGTCCAGAGCGCGTGGGATTGGCACCAGACCCATCCTAATGGCTACGAGGAAGCCTGACCTCGGTGCTTCCAAGGTCTGGATAGATTGGAGATCGGAAGATGAATAGAATCGCACACACGGTCATCCTGCTCTGTTGCAGCAATGTCTTCATGACCTTTGCCTGGTATGCCCATCTGCGCAACCTGTCCAACAAACCGTGGATCGTCGCCGCGCTACTCAGCTGGGGGATCGCGCTTTTTGAATACCTTTTCCAGGTGCCCGCGAACCGGATCGGAAGCCAGGTGTTGAGCCTGGGGCAGCTGAAGATTTTGCAGGAGGTGGTTACCCTCTCCATCTTCGTTCCCTTTGCCGTCTTCTACATGAAGGAGAAACTCTCTTGGGACTATCTCTGGGCGGGGCTTTGCATCCTGGGTGCGGTCTTCTTCATCTTCCGCAAAAAGCTCATGGGGGAATAGCCCTTGCAGGGATGGATTGATGGATGAACGGATCGGTGGATGAATGGAGGGGTAGGAACGCAGGATAGGCGACTCGCCTGTCCCTGTAGGCGAGGGGGAACAAGGCCGAGCTGGGGCTCGGCGTTCCCGGGGTTGCGCAACGGGCAGACAGGAATGTCTGCCCCGCGACAGGGGGGCGGATTTAGATCAGTCCGTTCAGCGCCTCTTCCAGCAGGCCTTTGAGGTCGATCTTTTGGTCGGCGGTTCCGAGGGTTCCGTCGAAGAGGTGGACGGCGCCGCGCTTTTCCAATCCTTGGACAAGCTCTTCGAATTTATTGGGGCTCTTGGTCTGGCGGTTCATCAGGATTTCCACCTTTGCTTTGCCGAAGCTGGCGCATTCGCTGACCATGGAGGCGGAGTCGGAGGTGACGAAAAGGCGGTCGCAAAGCTGGATGAAGGCGGGGACGGGGTTGTAGGGGTCGCGCGAGTTGATGAGCTTGTAGTCGAACTCGAACCCGTCGATCACCGCTTCGATGGCCTTGGGGGTACGGCGCGAGGTGGTGATCCACCGCTCCTTGCCCTCGGTGGCCTCGAAAATCCGTTCCAGCTGCTGCTCCATCTCGACGGGGTCGATTTCGGAGACGGCGTTGGGGCCGCCGACAATAATTCCAACGGCTGGAATTCTGGGCGTGTGCCGCAGTTTGAAATCGACGGCCTGCTCGATGAAAAAGGCATCGTTGGCGGCGCAGAGGTTAAGCGGGAGCAGGGTGATGTTTTTGCGTTTGGGCGGGTGGTCGTAGAAGGGGCAGAGGATGCGGGAAAAGTCGAGGCGGTACCCTTTGGGGTAGAGGATTCCAATGTTCGGGAGGTTCAGCTTTTTGGCCAGGAGCTTGTTGGCGTAGTAGGTGGTGGAGCCGGTGGAGACGATCAGGTCGAAACTGGAAACCGGAAACTTGAAACTGGAAAACAGTTTTTCTGAATAGATTCCGAGGCGGTCGAGGAGGTAGGAGAGTGCTTTGCCGATTTTGTTTTTGTAGGCGACTTCTGCGGTTTCGTATTCCCAGCCCATGTGCCTGCAAAGGGCAACGGATTGGTTGAAGTGCCCTGGTTTGCCATCGCTGATGATGAGCACGGGTTTCATTGTTTCCCCAGTTTCCAGCGGTTGTGCATCCAGAACCATTGGTTGGGATATTTCAAGATGATGTCCTCGATCACCTTTTGGTGGATGGCCGTGAGCTCGACAACCTGCTCCTCGCGGCTCTTCCCGTTGTCCTGCCATTGGATGGGTTTGCCGATAACGAGGAGATGCTTCCCCTCTTCGGGCTTTACCATGAAAGCGGGGAGCACCGTCACGCCA
>WFRA01000428.1 GCA_015486775.1 Kiritimatiellales bacterium
GGTAGAGGTGGACGAGCCGTTCGAGCTGGTAACGCCCACCGGTGCCGCACTGCTCGCCGCATGGCGGACGGCGGAAGTTCCAAGGACTGGAAGCCGCGCAGTCCAATCCGCCTACAGCTTCGGGCACCGCAAGCTCAATGGCCGTCCCAACCTGCTGCGCGCCACGCTCTATGAAATGGCCGACGAGCAATCGTCGGACGAGGTGCTGGTGCTTGAGTGCAACCTCGACGACAGCACGCCCGAGCTGGTCGGCTGCCTCTTCGATCAGCTGCTCGAAGCGGGGGCGCTGGATGTGTTCACCACGCCGGCCTTCATGAAAAAGCAGCGGCAGGGTATTTTGCTGACGGTGCTCTGCGTTCCCTCCGACCGCGAAAAGATGCTGGATCTCATCTTCCGGGAATCCACCACCTTCGGCATCCGCGAGCGGCTGGAAAAGCGCACGATCCTCGAACGGGAGTTCCAAACATTGGAAACGCCCTATGGCGAGGTGCGTATCAAGATTGGCCAGCGTAATGGCGAAACCATTACCGCCTCCCCCGAAATAGAGGATTGCCGGAAACGGGCTGGGGAATGTGGTGTGCCGGTGGCGGAGGTCTACCGCGCGGCTTTGAATTTTGAAAACAAGGAGAAGAAAGATGCGTAGAAGTTTAGTTTTTATAGTTGGTTTGTTGCTGGTGGGTTCGCTACAGGCGGAGCTGGAGCTACCGAAAGCTTTTTCGGATGGCATGGTGCTGCAGCGGGATCAAAAGGTTCCGGTGTGGGGCTGGACGGAGCCGGGCACCAAGGTGGTGGTTTCGTTTGCCGGGCAGAAGCGTTCGGTGGAATCCGGAGCCGATGGCCGGTTTATGGTTTGGCTTAAGAAGATGAAAGCCTCGGCCAAGCCGCGGTCGCTCAAGGTGGTTTCCGGCAGCGACTCGGTGGAGGTGGAGAATGTCCTCGTGGGCGAGGTGTGGCTCTGCGCGGGTCAGTCGAACATGCGCCTGTATGTCGACGAAGCCCAGGATTTTGACAAGGAAAAGGTGGCGGCCAACCATCCTACGATCCGCATGTTCGTGGATGTTTCCCATCCGAACCTCAAGCCGCAGAGGGATTCCCGGGGGGAGTGGAAGGTCTGCTCGCCGGAAACCGTGGGCAAGTTCTATGCAACGGCCTATTTTTTCGGGCGCGATATCCAAAAGGAGCTGGGGGTTCCCGTGGGGCTGATCGCTTGCGCGTGGGGCGGAACCTGCATCGAGACCTGGACTCCGCTGGCATCGCTTGAAAAATTCCCATCGGTCATGGCCAGCAAGGCCAAGGCAGATGCCAAGGCCAAGACCTACGACGCGGCGGCGGAAAAGGCGCGCTATGTCAAGCGGCTGGAGGATTGGAAAAAAAAGGCCAGGCTGGCCAAGGCGGAAGGCAAGAAAGCCCCCCGCAAACCCCGGATGAAAAAACATCCGCACCAATCCGAAAACTATCCCGGCAACCTGTTCAACGGGCGGATACATCCCTGGATTCCCTACGGAATCCGCGGGGCGATCTGGTACCAGGGCGAGTGCAACTCCTATGTGATGGATCGGGCGCTGCTCTATGGCGATCTGCTTGAAAACATGATTGTCCAGTGGCGCAAGGCCTGGGGCGAAGAGTTCCCGTTTTATGCGGTGCAGCTGCCCAGCTACAAGGCGCCGCAGGTCGAGCCCGTCGAGGACGATCCCCGTGCCTTTGTCCGCGAGGGGGTGTTGCGGGCGATGAAGGATCTTCCAAAGGTTGGAATGGCCGTCACGGTCGATATTGGCGAAATCAAAAGCAACCATCCCAAGAACAAGCAGGAGGTTGGTCGCCGACTCGCGCAACAGGCGCTGGCGAAGACCTATGGCAAAAAGATCGTTGCGGGCGGCTCCATCTACGAATCGATGAAGAAGGATGGAGGCAAGATCATTTTAAAATTCAGCGATGTTGGGTCGGGGCTGGTGGCGAAAGGTGGCGGCTCGCTGAAAACCTTTGCGGTTGCCGGAGCGGATCGGAAGTTTGTCGCGGCCGACGCGGAGATTGTTGGCGACACCGTGGTCGTCTCTTCGCCCGCGGTTCCCGTCCCCGTTGCCGTGCGCTATGCCTGGGCCATCAATCCCGCCGAGTGCAATCTCTCCAACAAGGAGGGCTTCCCGGCTTCGCCGTTCCGTACCGACGACTGGCCGCCGATGGAGCAATAGCCCGAAAACCGATTGCGTTTTCCCATGCGCTGGAATATCGTTGCGGCCTTTTGAGTTGGGGAAGATAATGGCGGACAGATCAATAGTTCCAGTTGAGCGGATCGAACAGCGGATCATTTTGATCCGTGGCCAGAAGATCATGCTCGACCGCGATCTCGCCGAATTGTATGGCATTGAGACAAAAACGCTCAAGCAGGCTGTGCGACGGAATATCGACAGATTCCCTGATGATTTTATGTTTCTTCTTGATAAAGAAGAGGTTGCTATTTTGAGGTCACAATTTGTGACCTCAAAAGCTGAGGGTCGGGGAGGCTCCCGCTATTTACCCATGGCTTTTACCGAGCAGAGCGTTCGGCGGAGAGATTCGGTAAGATAGAATTAAGAACTAGATTCGCGTTTATTCGCGTCCATTTGCGGTTTAACCAAGGTTGTAGAAATGCTGGCAAAACGAATCATACCCTGCCTGGACGTGACGGGCGGGCGCGTCGTGAAGGGCGTCAATTTTGTGGATCTGCGCGATGCGGGCGATCCGGTGGAGTGCGCCAAGGCCTACGAAGCGCAGGGGGCGGATGAGCTGACTTTTCTCGACATCAC
>WFRA01000429.1 GCA_015486775.1 Kiritimatiellales bacterium
TGCCCATCGACCTCCTTTATTCACTCGCAGGTTGCTAACCCGGCAACCCGTATTTCCCGTTCTCCCGGGAAAACTACTGTTCATCAATACGGAAAAAGGCGGTATCATCAGGGGATTCCAAATAAATCACCAGATTTGACCCCGTATTGACCGAATAGGACAGATTGGTTTCGATGAATGTACCCGTCGCCCCATTCGTGGAGTGCGCCACGTTAGCCCACCCACCAAGAATGAGGTCGGTGGTTGTCTTCGGGAAGAACGTTGACGATGCCTCAGCCGGAAGATCAATCACCATTTCCCATGTATTGGAAGAAACCCGGCTAAAGCAATCAATGACCGGCTGTGGCGACAGGGGAGCCGGATTACTCATCGCAAGCATCTCCTCTTCAGTAATGGCACGATCCCAGACATTGACCTGTTCCACTTGGCCATCCAACGGGTTTTTGGTGCTATGGTCGCCACGCATTCCTACCCAGAAGCTGGATAGACCCGCAGTTGGCCCGCGGGAAGTCGTGGCCCATGGTTCGCTGTGCAGTACCGGATAACCAGTTTCGGCATTGTAGACAGAAGTTTGGAAAAACCCATAATTGTTGGTGTCGGACTGATACCAGCCCTCGTACCGAAAAAAGATGTCGTACCAGATTCCGGACGACAAAGCATTTTCAGCAGTGTTGCCGTAGGTGGTTCCGTTGAAATTCACATAGCCGTGGGCATCATCGCCAAGAACCTCGATCGCAGTAACGGAATCCGTGTCGTCGTGACGCCCCATCAAGAACTGGTTGGCGGCGGCAACCGTGGCGAACTTGACCCTTATGTGATAGGTCATCTTTACCGGGTCGCTATAACCACCTCCTTCTATAGCCAGTTCATTGCCCGCTCCAAGACCGTAGTCAATGCCGGAGGTGGTTCCATTAAACACGGCAGCTTTTCCGTTACTGTTGGCAAGGGAGAGGCTGGTATTCGTAAAAGTAACATCCGTTGCTATGCCGGTTGACACATTGCCAGGAGTCTTGTCATCCACGCTGTCGCTTCCGAAGTCCACACTAAGTACCGAACCACGCATTACCGGTTCGACGGCAGGCGGATTGCTCAGCGCAAGCATCTCCGCTTCGCTAAGCGGAGTTCCAATCCAAACATTGACCTGATCAACCATTCCATGCAACGGGTTCTTGGTAGTGTGATCGCCACGCATTCCTATCCAGAAACTGGACGACCCATCCTCGGGACCACGCGCACCTGTGCCCCAGCGTGCACTATGCAGTACCAGAGTGCTGGTTTCGGCATCATAGACAGAGGTTTGGAAATAGCCGTTTCCAGTCGCCGCATATTGGCCTTGAAAGCGGAAGAAGATGTCATACCACTTTCCAGCGAGCAAGCAATCCGCGGCGGTGTTGCCGTAGGTCGTCCCATTCATCTGCACATATCCATGGGCATCATCACCAAGAACCTCGATCGCAGTAACGGCATCGGTATCATCATGTCGTCCCATCAGGAACTGGTTGGCCGCAGCCACCGTGTCGAACTTGACCCTTATGTGGTAAGTCAAAGCTACCGGCGTGGAATAGCCACCGCCATCTATGTCAAGTTCATTGCCTGCCCCAAGCCCGTAATCGATGCCGGATGTTGTTCCATTGAATACGGCGGCCCTGCCATTGCTGTTGGCCAAGGGAAGACCCGTATTCGTGAAGGTTATATCTGTCGGGGTGCCAAGCGACACATTGCCGGCAGTCGTGTCGTTTACGCTATCGCTTCCAAAGTCTACGCTGAAAATAAGCCCTGCCCGGGACGAGGAAATCATCCACAACATAAACATCAGTAGCAGCATCCTAACTCTGTTTGTATTCTTCACAATTAGCTCCTTATGGTTTCCGACCAATCCTAATGATTAACCGGTTGATCTGCGTACATGAACACACTATCAGCTACCGCGCAATATTTTTTTTGGTTTATTTCAAAACAGAACCGCCGACCAACCCATCCCCCGCCTAGACGGTTCCCACCAAAGCAACAATAAACACGATCCACAACCTCTTCATATCCGACTCCTTGCCCGGCCTGATCAACCGGTTTATCAGAAGGTACCAGCCCCATCGGCCATAGGCAACCATCTTCTTGTTCAAGATCGGTTCAGCCCCGTACGGATTCAGGGCACCGGGGGTATCTTTTTGCCGAGCAGGAAAAACTTGCGGTCCGGATACCAAAGCACGGGAACGCCATTGCGCACGGTGAAGCTCGAATAAAGCGCAAGATCCTGGCGCCCCCGGGTGCCGGGCTTGCCAAGGCTGACGCCGTCGTGATCCATGAAAAACGAAGGCTCGCCGAACCAAACCGGCTGGTCCGCGCCCGCCCGAAAGGTGCCGCGCACGAGATAGACCGGCCGCCGATTGGAAGAACTCCCGGCAGGCCCGTGGGT
>WFRA01000430.1 GCA_015486775.1 Kiritimatiellales bacterium
GCATCGTACCGTGCAATGGCGGGACGATATCTATCGGCAGTATTGGGAACAGCTGTTTGGCCGGAAGAGGCCTCGGTCTCCACCGAGACATCGTCCAGATACAGAACCAGCCGATCCCCCCGCTTGGCTCGGACATCGATGGTGACTTGCTCCAACTCCGGATAGATATCCTCTCTGGACAATAGCCCGGTATATTCGTGCAACATCTTATCGCCCGTCGTATTGGCATGGCGCTGGAGATCGGGTAGCGCTGTCAGCGCCCACTTCCCTTGTGTTGAAGTGAACATCCGCCCGGCATGGGTAAATCCTTTGGAGGGCGTGGGCGGAAAGGCAAAAGAGGTGCCGACACACATCTTCGCTGTGCTTTCTTCCCCAAGCAACAGGTGCGCGGACAGGGTTGCCCCTTCGCAAGGCATGGGCGAGGGAAGGCTCCAGAGATACCGCCCATCCTCCTGGAAAGTTACATCCAGCTTGAACGATTTCTTGCCCGAGAACGATTGTTCGTCGGTGAGGCCTTTGTATTTTACGGCGCAGGGTTTGCCATAGTCCATCCAGAGTTTGATAGGATCCCTACTCTCAAAATCTTCATGGAGGAGCACCTGACCTCCAACTGAAACACTTGCAATGGACATAACAAAAAGCGTGGATTTCAACATATTATTTATCCTTTTACTTGTTTCCCCATACATGAACTAGCACTCCAACCTAAACGTTTCGATCTCGGCAATATCCGCAGAGGATGTTCCTACATAAGCCTTGAATTCCCCGGGCTCGGCCTTCCAACCCTTGGAAGAAACGTCATAGAACGAGAGATCCTCCCGGGTAATGGCAAACTCAACCCTCATGAATTCTCCCGGTTGCAGATAAACTTTTTTGAAGCCCTTGAGCTCCTTGACGGGTCGCTCAACGGAAGCCTTTTCGTCGCTAATATAGAGCTGAATCACCTCGGATCCGGCGCGGTCGCCGATGTTGCGTATGCGACAGGTGGCCATGAAAACTTCGTCGTCCTGCACCACATTCAATTGATCGACCTTGAACGAGGTATAGCTAAGTCCATGGCCGAACGGAAAGCGCGGCACGATACCCTCTTTTTCGAAATGCCGATAGCCCACCCAGATGCCTTCATCGTACCGTACCGGCCCATTTACGACACCCGGATAGTTCCCGTTGGCATGGCACGCCCAATCGTTGAGATCGCAGCCCCAGGTGAACGGCAGCTTACCCGATGGGTTCGCCTCCCCAAACAGCACATCGGCGAGCGCATGCCCGCCCTCCTGACCGGGATACCACCCCGCCAAAATGCCCTTTACGTTTTCGTGCCACTGCTCGACCGAAACCGGGCCACTGCCGATCAGTACCACAATCGTATTGGCGTTGGCCTCGGCAACCGCATTAATCAATTCGACCTGTGGATCGATCAGCTCAAGATCAGGGCGGTCGGCTCCGGGCACATAGCCCAGCCCTATCCCCTCCTTGTCGTAGGAATGGTTGAGCCCCGCAAAGACGACGGCCACATCGGACTCCTTTGCAGCGGCCACGGCGGCAGTCAAAGGATCTACCGGCAATTCCGGCATTTTCCATATCAACCGAAGAAGCGCCTCATCATCACCGCCGTCGAAATATTCCAGGCACAATGGATAGACCGTACCTGCCTCCATCTTGACACTAGCGACCTTGCGGGTCTTGCTCCGATTCTTCCAGTTATCAATGATTTCACATCCATCAAAAAACAATCGCGAACCTCCATTGCTTTCGATGCCGATGATATATTCACCCGAAACTGGCGCGACCAGCTCGCCATTCCAACGGCTGGAAAAGTTATTGCACGGTAGCTCATCCAGAGCCTGTGTTGTCCATCTAAAATTGATCGTCTTGTCGAGACGCTCATGGAGAGCTTCCCCTGTTAAATCCAAAGAGGAATAATAGACGCCCGCCAAACCCTGCTGCCCTTCCGAACGCAGATAGCGAGCCGGAACAATCACCATCTCGCCACCCGCAAACGCATAGCCTTCAGCAAAATTGATCGCCACCTTTTCGCCCACAAGATTTTGCAATCCTTCGAGCGGGGTTGTTTCGTAGGGTGGATGCACCGCGCCGCTTCCCCCGGAACCAAGCAAGCCATCCATGCAGTGCTGCTTGTTGGCATTGGGGCCAATGACAGCAACGGATTCCAGCGTATCGGCAGAGAGCGGAAGAATCTGTTCGTTTTTCAGCAAGGTGATACTCTCATGCGCCAGCTCGCGGCATAGAGCCCGGTGTTCCTTGGTATTGGCGGCACTCCCCTTGGCCTTCTCCGTGCGGTAGATCAGGCGCAAGGTGCGGCGAGCATGTTCATCCACAACGCTCTCCTGCACGCCCCCCTCCCTGATTGCGGACAGCAGGGCATCGCAGAACTGATCCGCCGGCCCCGGCATGATGATATCCAACCCACCATGCACGCTACCAATCCATTCGTGAACAGCGTTCCAGTCGGAAACCACCGCTCCATCCCACCCCCATTCATCCTTTGGAATCTCCTGTTGGATGTGCCGGTTGGACGATGCAAACGCACCATTGACCCGATTGTAGGACGACATGATGGTCCAGGAGTGTCCCTCCTTGCAGGCAATCCGAAAGGCAGGCAGATAGATTTCGCGCAAGGCGCGTTCGCCTACTTCGGAATCGCTGTAGGTGCGGCATACCTCCTGGTTGTTGCACACCAGATGCTTCACGCTTGCCGCAATATTTTCGCTCTGTAGACCACGGATATAGGCGGCGGCTATCTTACCGGCCAAAAACGGATCTTCTCCTGAATATTCAAAGTTGCGCCCACAAAGCGGGGTTCGCATGATATTAACCCCTAGGCCGAGCAACATCCCACAACCAGCGGCTCGTGTTTCGCGACCCAGAGCGGCACCTACCTGCTCCATCAGTTTCTCGTTCCAGCTGGCCGCCATGGCCAGTCCCGATGGAAAAGCCGTCGAAGCCAGCCCCCGCACACCCTGCGGCCCATCGGTCATTTTAAGTCGAGGTATGTCGAGGCGTTCAACGCCTCCAACCTCGAAGCGGCTAACCCCGGCCCACAGGCCAACCTTCTCCTCCAATGTCATCCGACCCAACACGGATTCCACCTTCTCCCCGGTGGCGGGATCCGGTTCCACTTTTTCCAGATTGTTTCCTTTCATTCCCATCTCTTGATTAAGCGTCCGCACATACCTAAACTATCACTACTTCACCTCAAAGTGGAAGAAAGCAGCGGGTTCGGTGGCTTCCAGATAGATCACCCTGTATTCACCGGAAGCGGCGGAATAGCTCATGTTGGTTTCGATGAATGGCCCAACACTATTCGTGGAGTGCCCTACAGACCCCCATGTGCCGTCAAGGAGATTGGTGGTCTTCTGCAAATAGGTTGGCTCGGGGTACAGGGCGTCGAATACCACTTCCAAAACGTTGTCCGAAACCGGCGTGAGGCTTATAACCACGGGATCCGACTTGAGCTTGAAAACCGCAACGTCGTAGGGTGCCATATTCGTTACCGACACGGTATCTCCGCTGAGACCCAAATCGATTTCCGTGCCAATCTTTTTTTCGATCTCCATGCCCGTTGGAAGAAAATCCATGGTGATGGTTCCCAGAGCAACGGTGTTGGTCTCGAAGTTCGCCACGAAAACCATGTAGCCATCAACAAGATCCCTTACGGCCCATCTCAGGCCTTGTGAGCTTTCCGTAACGGTTATCCCGGAGGTAATCTTCGAGGAAACAATAGCATCGGAGACCGAAGTTACCTCTGCCGCCTGGGCCATGATCTGATCCCAAAATCCAGGATTGTCCGGAAAGGGATCCGGCGTATTTGCATATCGATCTGCCATGAAATACCAAGTGACACCATTCGCTCCGCGTATGATGGGAATAAACGACAAAAACCGCAGCTCATGCGCGGTTGGATAACGGCCATTTTTTCCGAAATCATCCCAGTTGAACGCTTGCGTGATCGCCCACAGGCGATTCCCTCCGGGGCTATAGTCCATCACATCCATTGCCGCATCAGTAGCGCTTTGATCCGTATCAGGGACACCCCCCGAGTCACCCCAAACAGGATAGATATCCATCAAAAAAGCATCGCATGCATTGCTAACCGACTGCCAAATAGAAGTGGAAGAGGAATACCCTATCGCCGGCAACTTAAAGGTAGGAAGGAAAAAAACGGGATGGTTGGGATCTTCCTGATGGATGGCATCGGTCAGCTCCTTCACCAAATATGCCTGGGCTCCCTGGTCCATGCTTTCATTGCCGATGTCCCACCCCAGCAGAGCCGGATGATCCTTGAAAAGCGCTACCCTTTCTATCATGGTTGCCAACGCTTGGTTTTTCGCGGCGGGATCACTCTCATAGTCGCCTCTCAAAAAGGCAGCATCCGACACGTAGGGAACAACCATCATTCCATTTGTATGGGCAAGATCCATCAAATCACCCAGCCGGGCATTATCCGCCCAGGGTGAAAGCCAGCAGTTGATTCCCGCAGCGGAGATATCAGGCATTATTTGCTGCATGTACGACGGATAGGTTACCCCATATAGTGATCGCGGGAAAAACGGTTCTCCGTCAATCAAAATTCCACCGTCCGAATCAAATGTTACCGTTGTCGCCCGCACAGCAGGCGGACTGCTCATTGCGAGCATCTCTGCTTCGGTAAGCGGGGTTCCAATCCAAACATTGACCTGATCTACCATGCCGTCGAGTGCGTTTGCACCATCTCCGCGCAATCCAACCAAAAACGGAGCCGTGCCATCGAATGGCCCGCGGGCACCTGTACCCCAAACTGCGCTATGCGCTACCAAGGCACTGGTTTCGGCATTATAGACAGAGGTTTGGAGATATCCATCGCCGACAGCCTGATATTGACCCTGAAACCGGAAAAAGATGTCATACCACCTTCCGGCGATCAGGGTATTTTCAGCCACATGACCATAGTCATTGGCACCGCTGGTCGATATAAATCCGCGAACACTATTGGTAGGCACCTCAATCGCGGAGATTTCCTGGTCATCGACACCGTTCTGCCGCCCCATCAGGAACTGGTTGGCGGCCGTAACCGTATTAAACTTGACCCTTATGTGGTAGGTAAACTTTATCGGCGTACTATAACCACCCCCATCAATATCAAGCTCGTTGCCTGCTCCAAGACCATAATCTATCTTGGATGTGGAACCGTTGAACACGGCGGCCCTGCCGTTGCTGTTCGCCAAGGGGAGACCTGTGTTCGCGAAGGTAATATCCGTAGCCGTACCAACCGATACATTGCCAGCGGTCGAGTCATCCACGCTGTCGCTTCCAAAGTCCACGCTAAAAACCAGCCCGGCCAATGAAGAGAAGGCTGTTCCCAGCAACAGCATCGCTATCATGATCCCTTTAACTCCACGTGCATTCTTCATCATTCACTCCTTGCGTATTTGGTTTTTCAGCTCCGTACCCATTTCTCAATATCGTTCCCTCAAAGACTCTCGTCACCGTTCTTGTATACCATTGAAATCTGGATTCCTTCCTTGCAACTTTTCCCATCCCTACCACTTGGTCGGCTTTGGGGAGGTGGGGTAGGTGCGTATGCAGGTCTTGTCCATATAGGCTCCCACCGGAACCTTCTTCAGATTATCAATGTTCTCCCATAGCCAAAGACTCGATGCCTTATACTGGATGATCCGGCCAAGCTTGTCGGTGATGGTAATCAGATAGCCGGCCGGCTTCCTTCCGCGAAGTGATCCGCCTATGTCGTATTCCAAAAACTCGATCGGTTCACCGGTAAATGAATGGCTTCGCCGGTTTTCCTTGCATGGAACAAACACGCTCGTATTCCGGTCGAGCAAAATATATCTATTACCAATGCGCTCCTTGCCAATGGAATAGTATTCCACGGTCAGTTCATAGTTGTATTCCCCTGCACTCCGCTGTTTTACCTTCGCTCCGAAGGTGAAGTCATTGACGCGCGGAGGCAACAGGTTCCATTCCAATTCCTTGGGGGACAATTCATATCGACTCGACTGGTTGTCGCTCAGTTTGATAAAATCGATGTCGAATTTTGGAGGATTGATTAGTTCGATGTATTCACGATCAGCTGGAGACAGTTGGGAAAGCGGGATCTTCAACTGCCTGCCCCGAGAGGTCTTTAATACCACCTTGTCGGCGATTACAGTAATATACTCGGCCTCTATTTCCTTCCCGTCGGTACTCGCCCAAATGCGTATCTTCGATTCCATTTCCTCGCTTTGCATGGAGTCCGTGGCAACCTCCTCCACTCGGTTCGTCTGCTGCACCAGAACATAGTCGCGAAAAATCGGGCCGTTGGTAACAGCCACCTCGTCCGGCACCAGATTGGCAAATATGATATCCTGGAGATCCCTCGAAGGTTCCGCCGTTGCAAACATGGGAAGAATGGGACCGCCCTGTCGGTTTTTCGGGTATTCCACTCCATCGATCTGAACCGCAAGCATCGCATCGAAAATCCCGCCCGGCACCTCGCCGATCATCACCTCCATATCGTGCATCTCCCCCGCCCTGAGTTCTATCCAGTCACCCACCCGGGCCTTGTTGTTGCCGTAGTAGTAGAGGGCATCATCACCGGAGGTGCTGTCCCAATTGCCTCCAATATTGGTTATGTACATATTGGCACCATCCGAGTGCCAGTTGCCGTTAAGCACCAGCTTCCCATCTACACGAACCATCAGGATGTCGTCGCCGGATCCCCAGAACCGAAACCGTATATTTTCGGGATACACCAGTTTCCCCTTGTAGAGCGCCATCCAGCACCAGCCCCCGCAATCCTCGCCAAAAGCCCTTGGCCCGAGGCTCGACAAGATTGGCGGAACCATGAAGCAGGTGGCATAAAGCTTCTTGGGCGACTGGTAGTAGCGGGCTAAAAAAGAGTCTTTCCAGCCCCGTTTAACAAACTCGGCCAGCACGTCCGTAAACTGTGTTTCCGCAACCATCGGGATTGACCGCCCCGTCCGGTCGCGCTTGAAGTCGTAGAAGGTTCCCACAAAGTCGTTGCCGATCGATTGCCCTCCGCCAAAGATGCTGACCTCCTCCAGATCGGGCATCGTGTCGAAGCCGCCAATGCCACCGCCGAGCCCCTCGGCCATACCGGACATTTCCGGTAATTGGATGTCGGGCATGCTCGCCTTCTGAACCTTGGTGACGATGCGGGTGGTCGGCTTGGGCTTGGTGGTTTTCTTCACCCGCACCTTCGGCTTCCTGAGCTTCATCTTGGGACGCTCCACCGCCTTGGGCGGAGCGAACTCCACCTCCTTCTGCTTCACCACCGTGAAGACCACCAACATGCCGGCGAGCAGGAAAAGCCCCGCGTGGATCAGGATGCTCAGCAACACGGCGGCGGGCGTTCCCCTGACTGTTTTCTGGTTTTTTACGGATCTTTTTTTCATCTAAACCCCGGAAAGCTTCTTAGGCAAACCATATCCAAAAATAGCGTTTTTCAAACATTCGCTACCTAAGCCCCCACAGTGGCGATAGTTTCCGAATGGCTCTCCATCCGGAATGCTGCGATCCAGTCCAAAGACAACCCCGCCCAAACAGGGGCGGGGTTGTCAACGTTCGTTCCTTCGGGGTTCTAGATCATCAGTCTCCGACGGATGAGCAGGACTCCGCCGCCAAACGCGGCGACCAATCCAAGCGTGGCCGGCTCGGGGATGCTGCTCATTTCGAGCATATCCGCTTCGCTAAGCGGGGTTCCAATCCAAACATTGACCTGCTCCACCATGCCATCGAGTGCATTTGCACCATCTCCACGCAATCCAACCAAAAACGGAGCCGTACCATCGAATGGCCCGCGGGCGCCGGTACCCCAAACTGCGCTATGCGCCACCAACGTGTTGTTTTCGGCATTATAGACGGAGGTTTGAAGATACCCGTCACCATTACCGGCATTTTGCCCTTGGAACCGGAAAAAGATATCATACCATGTTCCAGCAACCATGTTGGCCGCCGCCGTGTGGCCATAGTCATTGGCTCCGCTGGTCGATATAAACCCACGGGCTCCATCACCAAGCACCTCAATCGCGGAGATCTCCTGGTCATCGACACCGTTCTGCCGCCCCATCAGGAACTGGTTGGCAGCCGTAACTGTATTAAACTTGACCCTTGCATGATAGGTGAACTTGGTCGGCGTGGAATAGCCACCACCATCTATGTCAAGCTCGTTGCCTGCCCCAAGACCATAATCTATCTTGGATGTGGAACCGTTGAATACCGCTGCTCTACCGTTACTATTCGTAGCGGGAATACTGACATCCGCGAAAGTAATCCCGGTCGCCGTACCAACCGACACATTGCCGGCGGTCGTGTCGTTCACGCTGTCGCCACCAAAGTCCACGCTGAAAACGAGACCGGCTTGCGATGTGGAGACCATCCCCAACAGCAGCATAAACAGTGT
>WFRA01000431.1 GCA_015486775.1 Kiritimatiellales bacterium
AAAATATTGTCAATATCGGCATCGGTGGCTCCGACCTCGGGCCGGTGATGGCCTACGAAGCGCTCAAGCCCTATTCCAAGCGCGACCTAGACCTGCTGTTTGTCTCCAATGTCGACGGCACGCACATTGCCGAAGCCCTCCGGGGATTGGAAGCCGCCGAGACCCTTTTTATCGTGGCCTCGAAAACCTTCACTACGCAGGAGACCATGACCAACGCGCACACCGCCCGCGACTGGTGCCTGGATGCGCTCAAGGACGAAGCGGCGATTGCCAAGCACTTCGTGGCGCTCTCCACCAACGCCGACGCCGTTTCCGATTTCGGCATCGACACCGCCAACATGTTTGCCTTCTGGGATTGGGTAGGGGGGCGCTACTCGCTCGCCTCCGCCATCGGCCTGCCCGTCATGCTGGCGGTTGGTCCGGAAAACTTCCGCGAGCTGCTTGCGGGCTACCACAAGATGGACACCCACTTCCGCACCGCGCCGCTGGCCGAAAATATGCCGGTGATCCTCGCGCTGCTGGGCATCTGGTACAACAATTTTTTCGATGCCGCCACTCACGCCATCCTGCCGTACGACCAGTACATGAACCGCTTCGCCGCCTACTTCCAGCAGGGCGACATGGAGAGCAACGGAAAACAGACCACCCGTTCCGGCGAAAAGGTGGCGTGGCAGACCGGGCCGGTCATCTGGGGTGAGCCGGGCACCAACGGGCAGCACGCCTTCTACCAGCTCATCCACCAGGGCACCAAGCTCATCCCGTGCGACTTTATCGGCTTCTGCAAATCGCACAACCCCATCGGCGACCACCACCTGAAGCTCATGGCCAACTTCTTTGCGCAGACCGAGGCGCTCGCCTTCGGCAAGACCCCCGAGGCGCTCGAAGCCGAGGGCGTGCCCGCCGAGCTGGTGCCGCACAAGACCTTCGAGGGCAACCGGCCCACCAACTCCATCATGGCCGAAAAGCTGACCCCCTCCGTCCTCGGGCAGCTCGTCGCCCTCTACGAGCACAAGATTTTCGTGCAGGGCATTGTCTGGGAAATCTACTCCTTCGACCAGTGGGGCGTTCAGCTGGGCAAGGTGCTCGCCTCCAGGATCCTGCCCGAGCTAGAAACCGGCACCGAGCTGGCGCACGACAGCTCCACCAACGCGCTGATCGAATACTTCCGCGCCAACCAATAGGCCGCTTTTCCCATGAAATCTATCGAAGAAAAAGAGCGGATGCTGCTCGACGAACTTAAGGCCTACGGGGCGATCGCGGTGGCCTATTCCGGCGGGGTCGACTCCACCTATCTCGCCGACTGCGCCCACGAGGCGCTGGGCCGGAACGCCATGATGGTGATCGCCGACTCCCCCTCCCTTCCGCGCAAGGAGCTGGAAGAGGCCGTCGAAATGGCCACCGCCCGCGGATGGAACCTGCGCATCATCCAGACCGAGGAGCACCGCAAGGAAGAATACCTCGAAAATAGCGGCGACCGCTGCTTCCACTGCAAGAACGAACTCTTCTCCAAGATGGAGGCGATCCTTTCCGAATTCGGCGATATCGTCCTCGCCCACGGCGCCATCGAAGACGACAAGGGCGACGTGCGCCCCGGTACCCAGGCCGCCGCCAACCACTGCGTCGTGGCACCGCTGCAAAACGCCGGGCTGTACAAAAAGGAGATCCGCATCCTCTCCGAACGGCGCGGGCTTCCAACCGCTGGAAAAGCCTCCTTCGCCTGCCTCGGGTCGCGCTTCCCCACTGGCACCCGCATCGGGCTCGATGCCATGGCGCAGGTGGAAAAGGCCGAGGCCATTCTGCGGGCGCGCGGCTTCGGCCAGTACCGCGTCCGCCACCACGGCGACCTCTGCCGCATCGAGATCGAGCCCGCCGATTTTGAAAAGCTGCTGGACGAACGAACCGAACTCGTCGCCGCCATCCGGAAGACCGGCTACCGCTTCGTCACCCTCGACCTCTCTGGCTACACCATGGGCTCAAGCGCCTGAAAGCGCCTCTTGTCATTAAAGTGAACCCACAACAACTTCGGGCATTGTAGCCCCGTGCAATATTTTGATTTGAGGAGCATAATCACACGCCCCGCTTTCCAATGTCTGGAAAATCCTGTAGAAAATCTTCCAACGAGTGGAAAGGAGATTGGATGTGAAAAGGGCGATATGGATGGTTTTGGCTTTGGCGGTTGCGTGCATGGCGGCGGTTGCCTCGGGGGAAAAGGGGAAATATGCCATCGTGCTGCAGTCCGGAAACGAGACGAACGAGGGGATGGTGCGGGCGGCACACGCCCTGCTCTATGCCGAGGAGCTTGCCGAGAACGGATACGAGGTGGCGCTCATTTTCGACGGCGCGGGAACCGGCTGGGCCAACGTTTTCGCCTCCCCCGAACATCCGCTCCACAAACGCTACCTCAAGATCCGGCAGCTCGGCGTAATCGAAAAAATCTGCGATCACTGCGCCGAGTCCAACGGGGTGAAAGACCAGCTTTCCAAGCGGCAGCAGAATCTGCTGGCTTCCGAATACCAGGGGCATTCCAGCCTCGTGAAGTGGATCGACCTCGGCTACGAGATTATTGTGCTGTAAAGTAGGTTAAGCGTCCCGCTTGACCAATCTTGTGGTAAAAAATGCTCCATGTAGCCACGAAGAGGCACACAGAACACAAAGCGGATCGGGATGAAATGCTTCACCTCGAAAAGCACGTTTTGGAAAATCTATTTAACAAAAATTCACGTTTTTGTTAAATGGGTTTGACAAAATGGATTGCTCTGGCCACCTTTCGGCTTATGAAAAGGGAAATTGAAAACGATTTGAGGGCTGCACTGCTTTCGAATGATCGACGGGTAATCCTGCTTGAGGGGGCTCGGCAGGTGGGGAAATCCTATCTGATCAATCGGATTCTTTCTGAGATAGATTGCCGAACCGTTTCATTCGACCTGGAGAAGGATCGGGGGTTTCGCCGCGCTCTGGATACCACGGAATCATTTGACGATTTTAAGGCATTGCTGAAGCTCAAGCATGGCGTACGGGACGGAGATCTTCTTTTTATTGACGAGGCGCAGGAGAGCCGCAAACTCGCCGGATATATTAAGTCCTTCAAGGAAGATTGGCCGGAACTGCGGGTTGTGCTGACCGGCTCTTCGATGAATCGTCTCTTCGATGCCGACACCCGTTTGCCGGTGGGTCGTACCCGCAGCTTTTGCCTGTTCGGTTTTTCATTCAGCGAATTTGTTGAGTGTATTCATGGTGAGGAGGCTGCTGCTTTTCTGCGATCGGCTCCGATGCAGATTGAGCCCTCTGTCCATGAAATGATGCTGGAGCTGTATGACCGCTATCTTGAAATCGGAGGCTATCCCGAAGTGGTTCTTTCCGCGAAGCGTGGCGAGGATTTTCGGGCGGTGGCCGAGGAAATCATCTTTGTCCAGGAGGAGGATTTCGCCCGGAAGGAGGCCTATGATCCCGAACTGTTCCGCATGAGCCTGCGGGCGGTTGCCAACCATGTAGGGTCGCCCTCGAAACTCACGCAGTGGGATACCACGAAATACAGGGCTCGGCAGGTTATTCAAGCCCTGAAGAGCTGGCACCTGTTGTTGGAGGTGGAAGTTTGTTCCCTCAACCCTGAGCGCGACGGTTTTCTTCCGAAGCGCTATCTGCACGATATCGGATTGGTTAATCGTTTCCGTTCCATTGCTGCACCGCCTGTGTCGTTGCTCAACACCGTTGCCCCCGCTGCGCGAACCCCGCTTGGCGGGCTTTTTGAGAATGCCGTGCTGATTAACCTGTTGAGCGGACAATCCGCCTATGCGGAAATCGGGACATGGAAACAAGGGAGCCAATCGAGCCGGAAAGTTGATTTTGTTCTCCAAAAGGGAAGCCATCGAATTCCGATCGAGTGCAAGGCCGCGCTCAGACTCAAACAGGCGCACACGAGCAATGTTCTGGCCTATTTGCAAGCTGCACAGCAACCGATTGGATTTGTTGTTTCCGCCGCACCCCTTGAAATTATAGAGAGGAAGGGTCATCGCATGGTCAATCTCCCCGTCTATCTGGCTTCCCGCCAGAACATAGAAACCTTTGCCGAGCAGATTCTCCTCTGAAACGAGCAACCTCAGTTCCGCGATCATTGTGCTGAAAAGTAGGTTAAGCGTCCCGCTTGACCGTAGCCACGAAGAGGCGCAAAAAAAAGGATCAAATCTGTTTTGGAATATTCCAACGAATGACAAAGCATTGTAGGGCGGGAACGGTTGACGAAGGAGACCTTCCCGCCGAATGGAATGACGAAACGTTGTAGGGCGGGAA
>WFRA01000432.1 GCA_015486775.1 Kiritimatiellales bacterium
ATCCGACACAGCTGGATATTCGCAATGCTAACACCGATTCCGCACAGGTGACCCTTTGGATCTGGTCGCCCGATGTGCCGCCGATGGATCTTCGGTTTTATCACGACGGAATGGGACAGGAGAAAAGCGGTCCAATTCCGGAGGTAATGATTGACGGGATTGAAACTAGTGTGCCGGATCATCCGTATCAGAAACAGACGGATGCCATGCAGATAACCTACGAGGATTATGAGCCCGGGTTCGGCACTCCGAACGGCGTGGCGCGCTCGACCGATCTTTACCTGAAGGTTTGCGGGGCAACTCCTTCTCGGGAGGCACTCGTGAATTATGCGGCAGAAGTTTCCACGCCCCCGCAGCTCGTTCCGGCTCCCGGGGAACTGCTGGCCGCCAAAGCGTTTGGCGGCGGCACGGTTTGGAGCCTTCCGAACCGCTCCACCCCAGTGCTGGCCGCTATCGAAAAGCGCCTCGATTGGTCTATTGATTTTTATCACAAAGAGGTCGAGCAACGCCACTGGTACGGTTTCTGGAACTACGGCGATGTGATGCATACCTACGACAGTGATCGCCATGTGTGGCGCTACGATATCGGCGGATATGCTTGGGATAATTCGGAGCTGTCAACCGATCTGTGGCTCTGGTACTCCTTCCTGCGCAGTGGAGATGCGACGGCTTTCCGGCTGGCTGAAGCGATGAACCGCCATAACCGTGATGTGGATATCTATCATTCCGGACGTTTTGCCGGATTAGGCACACGCCATAATGTGCAGCATTGGGGATGTAGCGCGAAGCAACTACGGATTAGTACCTGCATGAATCGACGGTTCCATTATTATCTGACGACCGACGAGCGTACCGGCGATGTGCTGCAGGAAGTGGTGGATGCCTCCCGTCAGCTTGCGCAGTTGAATGCCCGCCGCAAGGTGATGTTTGACTCTAAAAAGCGGAAAAGATTTTTCGAGCCCGGCGAAGGCTGCCGTATTTCGATTGGTACCGATTATGGAGCAACGCTCGCGAACTGGCTGACGGCCTGGGAGCGCACCGGCGACCCGGAGGTGAAAGGCTGGATCGAAAATAGTATGCGGGCGATCGGAAATGCCAAGGGCGGTTTTTTTGTTAACCGCTATAACTATGATCCCGTAACAAAGAAGATGACCGCGCCCGAGGGCGAGCCGCTGATGGTTTCTCATCTGAGCATCATGTTTGGCCTTCCGGAGGTGGTGGCGGAAGTGGTCGAGCTGATCGATATTCCGGAATTTAAAGATGCGTGGATTCAGTATGGAACGCTTCTGTATGCCTCCAATGATGAGAAACTCGAAAAGTTGGGTTCCAAGGTGAAGAGTCCCGGCTTTAAGACGGCGCACTCGAGAGTCATGGCCTATGCTGCGGTTCAAAGTGGCAATAAATCCTTAAAAAAGGATGCCGCGCATTGCTTCTTTTCTTCGCCATCTGAAGGTGGGGAGCCTGTTCTGGAGACAAAACGAATTGATGGATGGTCCGTCCTCAACCCGATCAATGAAGCAGCTTGGGTGAAAACCAATGTCAGTGCTCAGTGGGGGCTGGCCGCCATTCAGGTCTGCGCACTCATCCCGGGTGAAATTACAAAGGAAGGTGCAGGGGAGTGATGAGAAGATGGTTAGTTTGTTTTATAGCCGTCTTTTTAAGCGGAACCGTACTGGCCGAGGTCTCGATGAGCGATCTGGAGACCCAGGTCGTGCTCTTCTCGGATGCCGTTTCGGTGACGATTGATAAAGGGAAGGCGCGGATTATCGGGTTGGAACAAAATGGCCGGTCGTTGCTGGCACCGGGGCAAACCGGTTATTTTACCCTGATGGCCGGAGAGGGCAGCAAGCGCGATACCATATTGGATATTAAGAACTGTACCTTCAAAAAACATAGGGGGACCGAAGACATGGTTGATCTCGCGTTTGTGCCGAAACGCTCTGGGAAATTTCCGTTTGATGTGGAAATTCATTATGTAATGCACGACGGCGAGCCGGGTTTCTATAGGCATATGACTTGTACTGGCCGATGAGTTTTCCCCGGTCATTATCGAGGTGGCTTCGACCAACGACTTTGCCGACCTGGCCGCATTCCAATCCGATGTGATGGACAATGCCCTCGTCGCAACAGCATCGCGCGTTGACTACACCAGCTCCTTTTACGGAACCACGCTCACCCTTTTTTCAGATCAAAGCGCACTCCCCCAAGTGGACGGGATCCCCCTGGAGTTCTCTCCGGTCAAAACCTACGACTCCCCCTATATCCATGGGGATTTCGGCAGTGGCACGATGATTGTGGAGTATGGAGACAACCGGACGGTTTTGGGCATGGCGCCTTTTGCGGATGATGCAAACACCGTGGCGCTCTGGCACTTTGACGAGGCGGCGCAAAATGCAACCACC
>WFRA01000433.1 GCA_015486775.1 Kiritimatiellales bacterium
AGGTGGGGGTTCATCATCCGTTCGAGCAGATCCTCCGCATAGAGGCGGAACCCCTCTTCCGAAAAGAGGGGATCGAGCCCAGAATATTTCTGGGCCAGTGCTACACCGGATTCGTCGATGAAGGCCGCGCGGGCCGTCTCCAGGATTTCAGGAAATGCGGTTACATCGGACATGTAGCGGCATTGTTCCTCGTGGGCCAGATAGCCGATCAGGGCGTGGACGGCATTGTGCCCGTAGAGTTTGGCCTCCTCGAAGGGGAGCAGGTCGGCCTTTTCCTCGAAGACTCCGATTCCACGCTGGAAGCCGGGCAAGCCGATTCGATCGATCAGGATTCGGTTAAACTCCTCCACTAGGAATGCGCGGGAGGCCGCGGGAGTCACCCGCGCAAGCCCGTCCTCCTCGATTTGTTTTCCATCGACCACCACGCCGCTCATTTTCCCGACCACGGTATTGAGGAACTGAACCCGCCCCACCAAGTCCAGACCCACCGCATCCTTCAAGACTTCGGCGGCATGGTTGTTGTTTTCGGCGGTGTACACCACCGCGTCGGGCAGGGCCGGATCGTCCATCTTTATCGTGAAGGCCTGCCGCAGGAGGTCGGCGACGGACGGTGCGCCCCGGGCAAAGAAGTCGACGCTGGGCAGGGCTGTTCCGATCTCCTGCGCCTCGGCCAACGCGGTCACCAGCTTGGCGGCATCTTCCGGAACGGTTGGGTTGTAGATTTCCACGTCGTCGACAAAGTGCTGCCTGATCCCCTCGGCAGTCGCGACATTCAGGGAATAGCCGCCCGCCGCGCGAACCGCATCGACCACCTCCGGCATCACCTCCGCCACCACCAGCCGCGAAAAGTTTCCACTCCCGAACGCTTCGTACAGGAGCAGTCCGGACTGGATCGCTCCGAAGCCAAAACCTACATAAGTCCTTTTATTTTCGTTTTCCACCATTTTGCGTTCCTTGTTTTTTCCACCATTCACTAACTGTGCTCATTAGAGGGCACAGAGGCAGGCAGAGAAAGAAAAACCAATTGCTATTATCGGATGACCCGCTTGTCGGTGAAGCGATCCGCTTCGTCCATGGATGGCGTGGAGAATTCGAGATAGACGCATCCGTCCAGCCCGCCGAGAAAGGCGTGTCGCGTGTTCCTGGGCAGCAGCACATTCATGCCTTTGGTCATGTAGATCATGCGGGTGGTGGAGATCTTCTGTTCCGCGCGGACTTTTCCAACCATTGGAAGCAGCTCTTCGGGAATGGTGTCGGGATCGACCCCGGGCGGGGCATGGAGCACCTGCGCGGTGTCGGCAAAAAGGACGCCGTCGCCGTGGATGGCCTTGAAGGTTTCGGATTTTCCGGCGAGGGTCTCGACGATGTCGTCGCAGCGTTCCGGCGGATATTCGGCGATCCCGTTTCTGGCCTGAACGATCTGGCAATCGGCCTCGCGGTAGAGGTATTCCGGATTCCCGTTTCCGTCGCAGACCATGGTGCCGTCGCTGTTGTATTTGACGATTCCGCCGAAGCCGTTGACGAGTTCGGAAAGCTTGATGAACCCGTCGGCTAGGGGCGCGTCCTTTTTGAGGACATAGGTGTTCACATGGCCGTGTTCGAGCAAGAGCTGGCCGGGAAGGTTGAGCAGCACCTTGCCGGTGTGGCCTGCGCCCGACTCGTCGCGGAAGATCACCACGGTTTCCAGCCCCAGCCCGACCTGCTCGAACTCCTCCATGGTCTCCGAACAGTTGAAGGTCGCGATTTCAAGCCGGGATTTTTCGATGCCGCCGGAACCTGGAAGAGCCTTCAGGTACAACTCGCCGTAGCGTTTCGCCGCCTCGGCTTCGGCTGCGGCATTTAGTTTCTTTACATCTACAGACACTGGAAACTCCTTGGTTGGATCGTTCGTATTTGCGCTGAAAATAGGGTAGCTTTACTTTTTTGGAAAACCCAGTCTTGCGTTTATCATTTCCCGTATTGCGAAACCTGTCGTGTGGGTGTTTGGTCGGATCTGCTACAATGCCCCGGCCAATGCGATGACTATGGCTCCTTGATCCGATCTCTGGAATATGCCTACGATGCCGCCGGAATGATCACCAACAAGATAGAGGCACTAGGCAATGGGCAAGAGGGACAAGTGGCCTATACCTATAACTCGATTGATCGCCTTATCGGCGAAGCCAGAACTTCGGCGGTTGGAAATTCCTTGTTCGACATTCAATATTCGTACGACCTTGCGAGGAATCGCACAAACACGGTCGTATACGGCACCACCAACACATACACGCTGGGTATCGGAAACCGCCTCGTAGAAGCGATGTCCCCGTCGCTCTCAGGCATGTTTGGCTACGACGATGCAGGCAACACCGTGGGTATCACCAACATCGAGTCCGGCATCACCAACATCCAATCCCTCGCCTGGGACGAACGCGGGGAAATCATCGCGCACGCCGCCACGGACAACTGGCTTTTTGAAAACCTCGAGGCACTCGAAAAGCTCCCGGTCGGGGTCTTCATGGACAAGACCTGCCGCCGCGTCTACCCAACCGGCCCGGAGCGGACGCGGTATTAGCGCTTCCCCGGAACGCTGGGTGCAAAACCCTGGAGAATAGAATGCAAAAAACCACACGATTGTTTCTGCTGCTTGCCTGCCTGTTTTCGTTTCTGCCCGGCGCACGGGCGGGGGCGGCCGATACGCTGGAGGTAAAGGTGATGACCTTCAGCATCCGCTACTACCGGGCGCCGAACGACGGTCGGAATGCCTGGGAATTCCGCAAGCGGATGGTGGCCGACCTCATCCAGGATTCCGGCGCGGACGCCATTGGTTTGCAGGAGGCGGAGTTCCCGCAGGTGGAATATCTCCGGGGGCGTCTCGAAGACGATTTCGGGATTCTTGTGACCTATACGCTGGGAAAGCATTCCAATGCCCTGCTCTACCCCAAGGCGCCCTTCGTCCTGACCGGCGACCTCAATTCGCGGGAGGACAATCCCGCGATTCTCTTTTTCAAAGGGAAGAAACTTTCCATCGATGGCCAATCCCACAAAAACCCGGTTCCCATGGTGGACACCTTCCGCGTAAAGCATGGGGAGAAGGCCGAGGCGGGAACCTTCAACGGGTTCGACCCCAACCGCGAATTCCTAAAAATCGACTATATCTTCGCGGAGCGGAGGACGGAGGTGCTCGATGCCGAGATCATCACCTACAGCAAGAACGGCCACTATCCATCCGACCATTTCCCCGTAACGGCCACCCTGCGGTTCCGGTAAAGATCGAAGCAACGGATTTATTGCCGAGTCCCTTTTTGAGTAAAAAGCTTCTCCCTGCCTATTGCGCGATATATACACCAATTCACGTATTTATCAGATTTCATAAAGGAGCAGGTTATGGGACGGAAGCGGAAGAGCCAGTTGATGAAATACCGGAAGGTTGCCCTGATGCTTTTGGTTCGGGACTATGCCTATGGACAGAGAAAGCTCCAGGGAATCATCGACTACTACAGCCGCCACTGTGCGTGGGACATCTACCGCAACGAGATGGGCCAGCCGTTTGTGGAAAGGCCAGAAGAGTTAAGAGACTGGAATGGCGACGGGATCATTGGCGAGGCCTACGACGAGGAGACGGCCAGCATGCTCGAGGATCTTGGGATTCCTTTTGTGAATACAGCCAGCACAAGCTTGAAGGATCCATTTCCCGCCGTTGTTCTTGATAATCGATTGGTTGGGAAAATGGCGGCTGAACACCTGCTCGAACGGAAGCTTGACCAGTTTGCCTTCATCGGTCCGCAGAACCTTTGGTATGTCCGGCAGCGGTTTGAAGGCTTTTCAAAAACAATCAGCCGGGCGGGCGAGAACTGCATCCCATTGCTTTACGACACGGCCCAAAAACAAACAGTGCATCTTCCCGAAGATTTGACGGATCCGAATTATCTGTGCGCCGCGATAAAAAAACTGCCGCTCCCCATCGGGATCATGGCCTCCAACGACCGGGTGGGGTTTGCAGTCTTGGAGGCCTGCCGAAAACTGGGAATCCATTCTCCAGAGAAAGTTTCCCTGGTTGGCGTGGATAACGACAATACGTTCTGCCGTTTGGCGGTTCCGTCCATGACCAGCATTGATATTTCGGCCAAGGAGATTGGGTTTGCCGCCGCCCAGTTGCTGGATGAACTGATGGAGGGGCGCACGCCGGAAG
>WFRA01000434.1 GCA_015486775.1 Kiritimatiellales bacterium
CGCGCGTGTGGGGAAAGGGGAAGAAGGAGCGGCTCTGCCCGCTGGGTTCCCCCGCCATTCGCGCGCTCGAGAAAAACCTGGATCTGCGCGAAAATATCTGGCTGCTCGAAGGCCGCCGCGCCGCCCGCAGCCCGGTCTTCCTCAATAAGAACGGCGGGGCGATTACCCCGAGATCCATTGAGCGGATGATGAAAAAATATGTGCTCTTCTGCGGGCTCAACGCCGAGCTGACGCCGCATAGCCTGCGCCACAGTTTCGCCACCCACCTGCTCGACGCCGGTGCCGACCTGCGCAGCGTGCAGGAGCTGCTCGGCCACGCCTCGCTCTCCACCACGCAGATCTACACCCACGTCTCCGTCGAGCGGCTCAAGGAGGTCTACCAGCTCGCCCACCCCCGGGCATGACGCTTTTTTGCTTGTCCGCGGCTCACGGGTGCGCGTTGGGAATATCCGTTGTGATGCCGTCGATTCCCCAGTCGATCAATGCCCGCATGACCGCCAGGTCGTCGACCGTCCATGCCCAGACTTCGAGCCCGTTTTCATGCAGGGTCCGGATGGTTTCCCGCGAGAGCGCCTGGTAGTTGACGGAGAGCACTTCGCATCCCAGCTTCCTGGCCTGCTCCGTCATCCATTCGGCGGGTTGGTGTCCGTTGGGGATGCTACCCACCAGCAAACCGCATCGGATGTTCCGGTCGACCTGCTTGACCTCTTTGAGCTTCTCTTTTTTAAACGAAATCACGCAGGCTTTCGCCCGGTGCGCCGAGATCACCCGAACCAGCTCCTTGGCATCGACATCCATGGCCTTCACTTCGATCACGGCCGTGG
This sequence comes from Kiritimatiellales bacterium, assembly GCA_015486775.1. GTDB lineage: Bacteria > Verrucomicrobiota > Kiritimatiellia > Kiritimatiellales > Pontiellaceae > Pontiella. Next base: position 825 of record WFRA01000434.1, read on the forward strand.
CGCCGCTCTTCTCGAAAACCCCGAGCACCTCGTCGAGCGTTGGCACGGGTTCGCCGGTGAAGCGCTTGCCCTTCCACGAACCGGCATCGAGTTTCCGGAGGTCGGAAAGCGTCAGCTCGTCTATCCGGCCGGTGCCGTCGGTGGTGCGGTCTACGGTGGCGTCGTGCATTACCACAATCTCGCCGCTGGCGCAGCGGTAGATATCGAATTCGATGCCGTTGGCGCCGGCCGCGATTCCGCCCTTGATCGAGGCGATGGTGTTTTCGGGATATTTCGCGGAGTAGCCCCGGTGCGCAATAATCAGGTAGTCGGGGTTTTCCAGCGGTTGGAAAATTTCCGTGTCCGGCAGGGGCGTGACCGAAAAGTGTTCGAATCGGGCCTTACAGCCATAGGCGCCCAAGCCCACTAGGCCAGTGGGGGCATCCACGCAGTAGGGGCTGGAAAAGAGCTTGTCCCCGTCGAGGTACGCCACGACCGTCTCGCCCTGCACAACGACCTTGAGATGCCGGGGAACCCCGATCTTGAAATCGCTTTTTGCCTTGGTCGTTTTTCGTTCCGACCTCTGCTTTTGCTTATCTACAAGAAAGCCGCATCCCCGCTTGTCGCTGGCCTTGGGTTTTACGAAAACGTGCGATGCCAGCGAGCCGTCGGCGGTTGCCCGAAAGGCGATGGAGAGCCAGCAGTCGTCGCGGACAACCTCCTCGAAAGCGACATCCGCTTCGATGGCATAGTTTTGCCACTTTTCGCTACCGTAGAGGATGGTTGACTGTTCATTGGAGGCATCGATTTCCAGTTGGCCGTTTTCCATTTGCCAGTCCCCCTTGATTTTTGTCCAGCGATCCATCTTGTCCGTGGCGGCGGTTGCCGCGAGGCCACCTGCAAAGAGGAGGGCGAGCCCCCAGGTTTGGGTTGCGAAAGCTTTTCGGTGCATTGTTTTCTCCCAATCGTTGGAAAGGATTTTGTTTCCACGCCCCGGGGCGGTCGATCCGCCGTGCGCATATCCGAGAATCCAAGGGATAGGGGAAAAGGGGCGCGCAGTCAAGGGAGAGCGCCCCTGTTGTTTTTCAAATGCCGAAAACCCGCCGGGGCGAGTCGCACGGGAACGGAAATATCTCGATTTCCACCACCACAAGATATTGCGTGTTTTTGCTGAAAAGATGGGAAAACACACATCATACAGGTGTTGGAGAATCTTTGTGTTTCGTCTCCTTAAAAAGTTCTTTATCTGCGGCGGCCACGAATGTAAAATACCATCCGTTAAGCGGTTGTGTATGCTTGACGAAGGGAGAAAAGAACTTTTCACAAGGAGGGATGCCTATGGTCCGACCGGATTACACACAATAAATTCACAAAACAATAATACTTACAAACAATAAATACGGAGAAATAAAATGAAAGAAAAGGTAAACATGATGAATGCAGTAAAAGTTGGATTGGTTTTGGCCGGCATGAATCTGGTTGCGGGCAGCCAAGCGGATGAAGTTACCCTTCGGTTCAACATGGCCGATCTGCTCGACCTCCACAGCGCGGGCGGGCTCATGAGCGCGGTGGACAACCCGCGGCGGGTCTTCTACAAGCAGTCGAGCGCAGCCGATGGCTACAACACCTGGGGTGCGACGTACGAGACTTCCGCAGTAGGCCGCTACGAGCCGAACGATCCGGATTTTGCAACAGCATCTGCCAATTACAACTCTTGGCTGGCCACGGATCCCGGGGTCTGGGCCTTCGACCTTTCGCTGCGCCCCTACGACGGCTCGCAGGCCTGGGGACAGCAGCTGATGCTGGCGAACCCCCCGGCGGACTGGTCGACGGGAACCGATGCGGAAGCGGCAAGCTACTACACGCTCTCCGCGGCGCCGGGCTGGGTCGGAGAGGCCTACTGGTCTTCCTGGAGCGGCCCCACGGTCGGGTTCTACACGCCCGATCCCGCCGCCTACCTTTCGC
>WFRA01000435.1 GCA_015486775.1 Kiritimatiellales bacterium
CCTTCTACCTTTTTGAAGAATTCATCGAACTGATGGAGGCGAACCAAAAGTAGGATGTCACATTTTGTGACATCCTCACGGAGACGAGCCAGTAACGATGGAAGGTTATTCAAATAACAAGGCGGGACTTGTCCGCGAGGAAATCCGGAACTTATCACAAATTGTGATAAGTTCGACCTTCAAGCATGCTCCACGAGTTCGGGCTTTTACGGAACAGGGTGTCGCGATGCTTTCATAAAGTGGCGGAGGAAAGCCCCGAATATAAAACAAAGATGGAAAATGAATGAGTCCAACGGTTTTTCGGCACAGGAATGCTAGATTTTATTTCTTCACTCGCGAGGAGCCAAGGATGCACATACACGTGCAGACTCCGGATGGTGAAGCAAAGTTTTGGATGGAGCCGAAAATCGAGCTGGCAAAAACAATTGGACTGAAACCAAAGGAACTGGGAAAACTTAGGGAAATAATAGAGAAGCATCAGGAGATCATCATCAATGAGTGGAACCGCAACCATAAGCGTTGAAAACATAACCCCCTTCGCGGTTTGGGTTTTCGACGGGAAAAAGGAATATGCCATTCCTTTTTCCGAGTTTCCATGCCTTGGAAAAGCATCGGTCGAACAATTGATGCACCCAACGCTTTCCCATGGGTTTCATCTTCGGTGGCAAGAGCTGGATGTCGACATCGACCTTCGTTCGCTCGACCATCTGGAGGATTTCCCCCTCTATTTTGAATCGCCTGAATCCACGGCCCGCAACATGGTTGCGGAAAGCGCCCACGAATATAAAACGAAGAGAGAAAAACAATGAAACATTCCGAATGGATTGCCATCCTGGACTATGGCTCGCAGGTCACGCAGCTGATTGCGCGGCGCATCCGCGAGCAGAAGGTCTACTGCGAAATCATCCGCTTCGATACCCCGGCGGAAGAAATCAAAAAACGCGCGCCGAAAGGGATCATCCTTTCCGGCGGGCCGTGCAGCGTGCCGGACGACGATTCGCCCAAGTGCGATCCCGCCCTTTTTGAACTCGGCATTCCAATCCTTGGAATCTGCTACGGCATGCAGCTGGCCGCCCAGACCCTTGGCGGCTCGGTTCAGCCCGGCCTCAGGCGCGAGTATGGCAAGGCGATGATGCAGCTCGTCCAAAGCTCCCCGCTTTTCCAGGGGTTGGAACCCGACCTCCAGGTTTGGATGAGCCATGGCGACAAGGTCGAGACCCTGCCCGAAGGCTTCGAGGTCGTTGCGAAATCCGACAACTGCCCCTTCGCGGCGATGCAGGATCTCGACCGCAACATCTTCGGCCTCCAGTTCCATCCCGAGGTGGTTCACACGCCGCAGGGTAAGGAGATGCTCTGGAACTTTGCCTTTAAGATTTGCGGATGCTCCGGCGACTGGGCCATGTCGAAATTTGTCGATCACACGATCAAGCAGGTTCGAGAGCAGGTTGGCAGCGACCATGTCCTGCTCGGGCTGTCCGGCGGGGTCGACTCCTCCGTCGTGGCCGCCCTGCTGCACAAAGCCATCGGCGAGCAGCTCCATTGCGTCTATGTCGACAACGGCCTCATGCGCCACCGCGAAACCGAGGAGATCGAAGAACTCTTCGGCAACGCCTTCGGCATCGACCTCGTGGTCGCCCGCGAAGGCGACCTTTTCCTCGGCAAGCTGGCCGGGGTCGCCGATCCCGAGGAGAAGCGCAAGATTATTGGCGGCACCTTCATTGATGTCTTTGCCGACAAGGCCCGCCTTTTCAAGGGAAAGGTAAAATATCTCGCGCAAGGCACGCTCTACCCCGACGTCATCGAAAGCGTCTCCCCGATCGGCGGTCCTTCGGCCACCATCAAGAGCCACCACAATGTCGGCGGCCTGCCCGACGACCTCCAGTTCGATCTGATCGAGCCGCTGCGCGAACTCTTCAAGGACGAAGTCCGCGAAGTCGGCCGCGAACTCGGCCTCCCAAGCTACGTCGTCGACCGCCAACCCTTTCCCGGCCCCGGCCTGGCCGTCCGGATCATTGGCGACATTACACCCGAGCGCATCGACGTGCTCCAGCAGGCCGACCTGCGCGTCCGCGAAGAGATCCTGAAAATGGAAAACCATCTCGACGTGTGGCAATACTTCGCCGTGCTGCTGCCCATCCAGACCGTCGGCGTGATGGGCGACGACCGCACCTACGAAAACGTCGTCGCCGTCCGCGCCGTCGAAAGCCGCGACGGCATGACGGCCGACTGGTACAAGCTCCCCTACGAAGTGATGGATTCCATCTCCAACCGGATCATCAACGAAGTCCGCGGCGTCAACCGCGTCTGCTACGACATTTCTTCCAAGCCGCCAAGCACCATCGAATGGGAGTGAACGGAAACTGGAAACTTGAAACCGGAAACTTGAAACGGGAAACGGGAAGTTCAAACAGAAGAATGAGCAGCGAATTCAGTAGCCATTTAGCCGGATGAAATATTTAACAAAAAAAGAAGGTACCAGAACCAGAAGGGAAGGCGCGAGGGAAAGGCTCTTTCGCCTGGGTTCCGATGCCTTGTCGGAAAAAGAACTACTTTCCATACTTTTGGGAGGCGGAATGCAGGATTCCACCTTCTTAGAAATCAAAAACCTAATCAACAAGAACCCCCTACAGACCTCCATTGAGGAACTTCTAAAAATCAGAGGTATCGGAAAGGAAAAGGCGTTGCGTATTGTCGCCGCCCTCTCCTTTGTAAAACGGTTCTTCGAATCCGCAGGGGAAGAGTTTGAAATCGGTTGCGTTGCAGAAGAGATGCAGGAGTACCTGACCGGATTCTTTCAAGAAAGCCTTTCTGAAAACCTAGCAAACACTTCTTTTAATACAGATTCCTGTGGAATGCTGAACAAGATCCATGCGGGAGATTGCCTGGAAGTCATGAAGCGAATTCCTTCAGGAACCGTTGACATGGTTCTTTGCGATTTGCCGTATGGGACAACGCAAAATAAATGGGACTGTGTTATCCCTCTGAATCGCCTTTGGTGTGAATACGAACGGGTACTAAAAAGAAAAGGCGTTGTTGTTCTAACTTCCCAGGGCATCTTTACCGCAAAGCTTATCTTGAGCAACGAGACACTTTTTAAATACAAGATTGTCTGGGAAAAATCGAAACCGACAAACTTTCTGAACGCAAAGAAGCAACCGCTCCGGAAACATGAGGATATCTGTGTTTTCTACCGGAAACAACCGACCTACAACCCCCAGATGACAAAGGGCGAGGCCTATAACAAGGGCGTTAGGAAAAACCAACTCACCGGGAGCTATGGGGATTTCAACCCTGTTGAAGTTAAGAGTTCGGGGGAACGCTACCCCCTTGACGTGGTCTACTTCAAAACCGCCGAGAGCGAGGGTCCGGTCTACCACCCCACGCAAAAGCCCGTGGAACTGGGCAGGTACCTTATACGGACTTTCACCAACCCCGGCGACGTCGTCCTCGACAATGCGTGTGGGAGCGGAAGTTTCCTAGTCTCTGCGGTTCTTGAAGGACGCCAGTTTATCGGCATCGAAAAAAACACCGATGTCCATCTGTTCAAAAAAAGAACCGTGGATTACATCCAAATTTGCAACGAGCGTATTAAACTGGCGAAACAGGTGATAATGCAGGACGTCGTGGCCACATGAGCACGCTAAAGTACAATGAGCGTAGTTGGGCGATCGACCTCATTTCGTCGATCAACCAACAAGCCCCGGATCTCCGCGGGCCGGTTTGCCGCGCCGGCGGGGAACACACCCTCTCCGGCGGGGGCGAACGGCTCTTCCCCGATGTGCTTCTTTTCGGGGCAAACAGTTCCGTTGCCATGGGGTGGGAACTAAAAATGCCCGACACCCCCATCACCGACGAAGACCTAATCCGGAATGCCGAAAAAAAAACAGAACTTCTACAGACCGACAGCTTTCTGCTTTGGAACGTGAACACCGCCGTGCTTTACTTGCGGGAATCCTCCGGATTCTCTCCGGCACAAATCTGGAACCTCGAAGGCGAACCTGCAACCCGCGAAACAACCGAGGAAAACAGAACCCGCTGGGAAAAACTACTGGCCAACATCCTAGGGGACATCAATCGCTATCTTTCCTCCAGCAGAATCGCCCCCCCCTCTCTATCCCTTTCCATCGCCGAAGGACTGTTCCCCAAGCTGATTGCGCAACATGCCGATGCGCTGGCGAAAACACTGGAAACCCAAGCCCGGGAAAACGGTACATTCCGCGCAGAGGCGAACCTGTATTGGACGGAAATAAAGGCTGAACATCCCCGGCAGGATAGATGGGCTCTACTGGCAAAAACAACATTGGTGGCCTGGTGTAATCGGATTCTCTTTGCCCACCTTTTGAAGAAACCGCTCTCCGGAATTCTTCCGCATCTCGACAGAATACAAGACGCGATCGCTCCTGCTGAAGCAGTCGCTATATTCGAAGACATCTCGAGCCAGTTCAATTTTTGGAATGTATTCCAGCCCCAGCTCGGCGATGAATTGATCGACAAAGGGACATGGCATGCATTGCTCCAAATCCATGCCATGTTCTCCGAGGTTGACTTTGTCGAGCTGGAGCAAAACCACCTGCAGGAACTGCTGGAATGCACCCTTGACTATTCGCGTCGGAAAACATCAGGACAGTTTGCAACACCGCGCCCTCTCGCCCGGCTCATCGCTAGCCTCGCGCTCAATAATCTTGGTATGACCGCGCACGACCCCTGTTGTGGAACAGGCAGCATCGCACGGGCGGTTTATGACTTGAAGGTTGAAAGCGGTATCCCGCCCAAGGAGGCCATCGGCCAAGTTTTTGCGAGCGACAAGGTCGCCTATCCGCTACAAATGGCAACGATCGCCTTGGCGGAACTCGGCCACATCGGCGAAATTGCTCGCGTTTTCAAGCTTGGTTGCGAAGAACTCATCGCAGGCAGTGACATAGACTTCAAAGACCCCAACACCGGCGTTTCCGTTCAGATTCGCTACAACGGGGCAGACTGCTTTATCTCTAATTTTCCATTCGTGCGGCAGGAAGACATCGATATCCTCAATCCTTCATTGAGGGAGAAAGTTAACGGAATTATTTCTAAGTATCTTGGAAATGACCAAACCCTTTCCGGGAAAAGCGACCTATACGCCTATCTACCATTTCTTCTTTGGGACAAACTTTCCGAAAACGGTAGACTGGCCTTTATCTCATCGAACGCATGGATGGCTGTCGGATGGGGCAAGTGTTTCCGCACACTCCTAAGCCAATTCTACCGCATTGAAACCGTTCTGATTTCCGGAGCCGAACGCTGGTTTAACAATGTGGATGTGGTGACTTCCCTCACGGTTTTAAGCAAGCGTAACCATCCCGCTCTCCCCGAAGCGGATGAGACAACCCGCTTCGCCACCCTAAACAGAAACCTCAGCACCCTTTCGGATGCCGAGTTGCAAGATGCGGCAGACCGAATCCTCCTTCACAGGCCATCCGATTTGGTTTCGATCCGAAGCTATCCATCACAGAAAGCAATGGATTTCACTCTTAGCTGGAATGCCTTGTTCAGCGATGTTTCTTGGCTTGCAGCCATTAAAGAACTTCTCGTTCCGGCCTCCGACCTATTCAATATCTCCCGGGGCGAGCGGCGCGGCTGGGACAAATTGTTCTTTCCTCCCGAAGGCAACCCTATCGAAGAGTGCTATCTCAAACCTGTGCTGAAGAACCTGCGAGCCACCAAAACCTACTGCGCTACCCCGGATTCACAGGCATTTTGCTGCGGGGAAAGCCTGGACGGATTAGAAGCCCTTGGCCACAGTGGAGCCATGCAGTGGATCCGCACATTTGAACACGGCGTAAACACAAAGAACAAACCCCTCCCTGAAGCATTGGCGCGGGCAGGCTGCCAGTGGTACGAAATGAAACCCGACTCTTTGGCCGATCTGGTTGCCCAGATCAACTACGGTGATCGGCTTTTCTTTGCAAAGCTGGACGAACCTTCATTCGTGAATCAACGGCTCATTCCACTCCGCAAGAAAAGAAGCGGACTGGATACCGAACTCATCCACGCTCTCCTAAACAGTATTATCGGACTGTTCTTTCTTGAAGCACTCGGGTTTGGCAGGGGCCTCGGTGCGCTGGATTTGAGTTCAACCCGACTACGTGAAGGACTCAAGGTGCTAAATCCGAATTTGCTTTCAACGAAACAAGCTGAACAAATCAAAGTCGCCTTCCGCCCGATTGCAACACGAAGCGTACTCCCATTGCGAGAAGAGTTGGCTCGGCGAGATCGTCACAAGTTTGACCAGGCAGTCTTGGATGCCTATGGCGTGAGATTGCACCACGAAGAGATAAAGGGTTCCTTGCAGTGGCTACATGAAAAAAGGTGCATACCTCGTGAACATGAATGACTTTCAGAACTGGAGATATTACACATGCCGAAACGTACAGACATTCACCACATCCTAATCATTGGTTCCGGGCCCATTGTGATCGGCCAGGCCTGCGAGTTCGACTATTCGGGCACCCAGGCGTGCAAGGCGTTGCGCGAGGAGGGATATACCGTCTCGCTGATCAACTCCAACCCGGCGACGATCATGACCGACCCCGCCACCGCCGACCGCACCTACATCGAGCCGATCACGCCCGAGGCGATTGAAAAAATCATTATCAAAGAAAAGCCCGACGCCATTCTTCCAACCCTTGGAGGCCAAACCGCGCTCAATGCCGCCATGACGTTGGTAGAGCAGGGCATCCTCGAAAAGCATGGCGTCGAAATGATTGGCGCCACCTACGATGCCATTATGCGCGGCGAGGAACGCGACCTCTTTAAACAAGTGATGGCCGAGGCGGGCATCGAAACCCTGCGTAGCTACGAAGTCCACAATCTCGACGAAGCCCGCAAAATTGCCGAGGCCGAACTTGATTTCCCGATCATTATCCGCCCCTCCTTCACGCTCGGCGGAACCGGCGGCGGCATTGCCGACAACATGGAAGAGCTCATGGAGATCGCCGAGGGCGGCCTCAAGGCCAGCCTGACCACCGAGGTCCTGCTCGAAGAGTCTGTCTTTGGCTGGAAAGAATACGAGATGGAGGTGATGCGCGACAAAAAGGACAACGCCGTCATCATCTGCTCCATCGAAAACATGGATCCCATGGGCATCCACACCGGCGACTCCATTACCGTGGCTCCTGCGCAGACCCTCACCGACCGCGAATACCAAATCATGCGCGATGCTTCGCTCAAGGTCCTGCGCGTCATCGGCGTGGAGACCGGAGGCTCCAACGTCCAATTCTGTATCCATCCAAAGACTGGAAGATTGGCCATTATCGAGATGAACCCGCGCGTATCGCGCTCCTCCGCCCTCGCCTCCAAGGCGACTGGATTCCCAATAGCCAAGCTCGCCGCCAAACTCGCTGTCGGCTACACGCTCGACGAGTTGCCCAACGACATTACCAAAGAGACGCCCGCCTGCTTCGAGCCTTCCATCGACTATGTCGTCACCAAGCTCCCGCGCTTTACCTTCGAAAAATTCCCGATGGCCGACAACAAGCTCGGCGTCAGTATGAAGTCGGTCGGCGAAACGATGGCGATTGGCCGCAACTTTAAGGAGTCGCTACAAAAAGCTTTCCGATCCTTGGAAATCGGCGTGGACGGTCTCGACCTCAAGGCCGAAGCCAAGGTGGACGAAAGCAAGCTCGACGACTATTTGCTGACCACCTGCACCGAGCGCACCATCGCCATCAAGATGGCGCTCAAGAAGGGATACTCGATTGAGAAAGTCCAGGAGATGACCAAGCTCGACCCCTGGTTCATCGACCAGATTCTCCAGATCGCGGAAATCGAAAAGGAGATCGTCGATGCCGCCGAACTCAAATATGACCTGCTGAAAAAGGCCAAGAAAAACGGTTTCTCCGACGAGCAGATCGGTGCCCTGCGCGGCTGCACGGGCAACGAAATCCGCGCACTCCGCAAGGAACTCGGCATTATCCCCGTCTTTAGTTTGGTCGACACCTGCGCCGGCGAGTTTGCCGCCGCCACGCCCTATTTCTATTCCTGCTACGGCGACCTCGACGAAACGCGCGAGACTCAAAAGCAGAGCGTGATCGTGCTCGGCTCCGGCCCCAACCGCATCGGCCAGGGCATCGAGTTCGACTATTCCTGCGTCCACACCGTCAAGGCGCTGCGCGAAATGGGATATGAAGCCATCATGGTCAACTCCAACCCCGAGACCGTTTCGACCGACTACGACACCTCCGACAAGCTCTATTTCGAGCCGCTCACCTTCGAGGATGTCATGAACATCTACGAAGCCGAAAAGCCGCTGGGCATGATTGTCCAGATGGGCGGTCAAACCCCGCTCAACCTCGCCGACCGCCTGCTCGAAGCCGGCGTTCCAATCCTTGGAACTTCCCCGAAAAGCATTGCCGCCGCCGAAGACCGCGAACAATTCCGCGTCCTGCTCGACAAGCTCCAGCTCAAGCAACCCGAGTCCGCCACCGCCCGCACGCTCGACGAAGCCAAGGCCATCGCCGACCGCATCGGCCTGCCCGTCATGATCCGCCCCTCCTTCGTCCTCGGCGGCCGCGCCATGATGGTCGCCTACGAAGAGGAGGAGCTCGAACCCTTCGTCAATGCCGCCTTTGCCGCCAGCCCCGACCATCCGGTGCTGATCGACCGCTTCCTCGAACACGCCATCGAAGTCGATATCGACATTATCTGCGACGGCAAGGATGTCTACGTCGGCGGCGTGATGGAACACGTCGAAGAAGCGGGTATCCACTCCGGCGACTCCGCCTGCTCGATCCCGCCCTACACGCTGGGCGACGAAATCGTCGAGCGCATCAAAACCGCCTGCTCGGCGATGGCCATGGAGCTGGATGTGAAAGGGCTGATGAATACGCAGATCGCCGTGAAGGACGACGAAATATATATCATCGAAGTCAACCCGCGTGCCTCCCGCACCGTCCCCTATGTTTCCAAGGCCACCAACGTGCCGCTGGCCAACATCGCCACGCAGGTCGCCATGGGCAAGAGCCTTGAAGAGCTCGGGCTCGTCGGCTTCGAACCCAAGATAGAATGGTTCGCCATCAAGGAAGCCGTCTTCCCCTTCAACCGCTTTGCGGGCGTCGACCCGATCCTCGGACCGGAAATGAAATCCACCGGCGAAGTCATGGGCATCGACAAATGTTTCGAGCTCGCCTTCTGGAAAGCCGAGATCGCC
>WFRA01000436.1 GCA_015486775.1 Kiritimatiellales bacterium
CACATATCCTGCCGCTTCGGCATAGACACCAAGTGCTTCATTGGAGGAAACGCCGGAAGGGAGGTAGATGGAAAATTCACCATTTTCATCGACCCAAGTAGCAGGAGAAACTCCGGTTACGCCAGAAAAATATTCCAGCTCCACATAGGCACCCGCCACGGTGTTTGAAGTCAGATAGTCCCGCACTTCGCCCGTAATCAAAATCGGTGAGGCGGCCTGAGTTACCGAGAAAGCAACGGAGTCGCTTGCAACGGGGGTACCCAAACCATCCAGCTCGGTGGCTTTCCATACATAGTCGCCGATCGTGTGTAGATAGGAATTTCCATAGAAGGAGATCGAACCGGCGATGGCTCCGTTCGCGGATCCGTCGTTGTCGTCCACAAAGGTGGCCGCGCCCAACGCGTTGGTAAAGCCGTCCTCGAGTTCAAACTGGGCGGCGAGGGGTTCGCCCGCATCCAGCACTCCGTTCCCATCTAGGTCGAGATAGGCGGCAAGTTCCACCTGCGCCCCAACGGCCAAGTTGGATATGGAGAATTCGGCAAACTGCTGGTCATTCCAGCTTACACTCGACGGAGAAACAGCCAAATCAATGGCAAAACCTGATATTGCAAAGGCTGTTACGAATAGTGCTAGTAATATCTTTTTCATCGTGCGTCCTTTTTTGAATTAAATGTGCGTCCTTCATACACCCGTTTTACGCTACTTGTCCATTGGTTAGTGTAAAACAGAACTATTTTTTGGTTATTCGGAGTTAACTTGATTCGTATTGAGTGAACCAGTAAAATAACCCTGGGGGTTTAAGCCCGAGGTCCTCGTCGAACCGTAGATAGAGATTTTCATTATACGGCTCTCCCGCTATCTTCGCCAAAAGGCATGCACAGCGATGTCCGCATATACCCTATTCAAAGTGAGACATAACCCATCCTCCGGATTCCGGCGTAGAGGCTTTCCCCGTCTTTGAGAGGTTGGCATTTGCGTTGGCTTCGATGATTAATGAAGCTCTTAAACCGGTTCAGGACGAACCAGTTCACAGCCCTGAAACTTTCTTTGGGATAGCCGATCTGTTGATAATGACTCTTCCAACTCCGGTTGAGGGCATTAACCTCTCCAATGACATCGCGGATCGAGCCTTTGTTCCCGCTACGGGTTTTCTGGCGGATCTTTTCGCGATGCCGGGCGGTTGATGGGAAGATTATCAGATATAGCTTGCTGCACCCGAATCGATCTTCAGAACACCTGACCCACTCACTCGAAACCCCTGTTTTTATTGGGCATTGCGAATATGCCGAATGTTCATAAAAACGATACCAAAACCAAGGGGTTGCCCGATCTTTTGGATTCCGGTAGCAACATGGCATGCCCCAACTACAACTCCCCATTTTCAAGGAAGGCGTGAGTCTGATCACGCCGGACCTGGGTTATTTGCGCGAAGGTTCGCAGATCGTTTATCTGCACGGAATGCTTCCGGTGTTTACCCATGATGTGTCCGACACGGCATCGTTTAAGATGATTGCCAGCCAGCTCTATATCAACGGTTCCGCAAAGCAGGTTCAGATTGTCAGAGCCTTCGGGATCAATCCGCTCGCCCTCAAGCGCTGGGTGAAGAAGTACCGAGAGGAAGGCTCCAAGGCATTCTTCGTTGAAAGGCGCGGACGTCCGAGGTCTCAAAAAAAAAGCCGGTAGGGTCTGGTGCGAAACCGGATCGGCGGGCGAGTGGTGCCACTACGAAGAGCGAGCGTAGCCGCGAAGATGCGGAAGCTTCCATGGGAGTTTCCACTACGGCGCCAGACCTGCGCATTTTGGCGGCCTCCGGAAAGCTCGACGAGGCGCCGAGCGAATTCCAGGCTTGCGACGACGTGGGGTTCGGCGGGGTGCTACTGGCTCTTCCCGCCCTGCTTTCGTGCGGGTTGCTCCGGTACGCTTCGCGTTTTTTCAGCCTGCCGTCGGGCTACTACGGAGTCGGCCACATCTTCACGATGCTTGCCTTCATGGCGTTGTGCCGGATCAAGTCCATCGAGGAGCTCAACGAAACCCAAACCTGCTATCCCGGCACAAACCTGTGGCTGGTCTATAAAACGGTATCAGATTAAAAGCCACTGAGGTCAGGTGTTCTGAAGATTGCAGCCCCCACGCCCGTTTCCACAATTTCCTTTCCAAGCGTTGGAAAATCTGGACAATGCGCGGCTCCAAAGGAAGAACCATGGCACTATTGAGTCTACAGAACCTATGCAAGGCGTTCGGCGGCCCGCAGCTGCTCAACGACACCACGCTGCAGATCGAGCGGGGCGAGCGCATTTGCCTGGTGGGGCGCAACGGCGAGGGAAAATCGACGCTGCTAAAAATCGTGGCGGGCGCGCTGGAGCCAGACGCGGGCGAAACCATCCGCCAGCCGGGGCTGAAGGTGCGCCGCCTGCGGCAGAATGTGCCGCACGATCTGACGGGTTCGGTGGAGGAGCTGGTTTTCCAAGGGCTGGAAGATCCGCACGACGACTGGACTTCGCACCAGGCGGTCGACAAAACCATCTCGCTGGTGGGGCTCGAAAACAACCTGCGCTACGAGGCGCTATCCGGCGGGCAGAAGCGCCGCGCCCTGCTGGCGCAGGCGCTCGTCTGCGAACCGGACATCCTGGTGCTTGACGAACCGACCAACCATCTCGATATCGAATCGATCCAATGGCTGGAAAATTTTCTTTTGCGCTACAAGGGCACCCTGCTTTTCGTGACGCACGACCGCACCTTCCTGCGCAGGCTGGCCACGCGCATCGTGGAGCTGGATCGCGGCAAGCTGCATTCGTGGGCGTGCGACTACGACACCTATCTCAAGCGCAAGCAGGCACTGCTCGACGGCGAGGCGGAGCAGTGGGCGCAGTTCGACAAAAAGCTCGCGCAGGAGGAGGTCTGGATCCGCAAGGGCATCAAGGCACGCCGCACCCGCAACGAGGGGCGCGTGCGCGAACTCGAAAAGATGCGCGACACCCGCCGCCAGCGGCGCGAGCGCACTGGCGCGGTAAACATGCAGGTGGCGGAGGCGGGGCTCTCCGGCCGCAAGGTGATCACTGCCAAAGAGGTCTCCTACAACTATGGCGAGCTTCCAATCATTGGAAACCTCTCCACCACGATCCTGCGCGGCGATAAGATTGGAATCATCGGCCCGAACGGTTGCGGTAAGTCGACGCTGATCAAGCTCCTGCTCGGCGAGCTGGTGCCTAAGGGCGGCACGGTGCTCCACGGCACCAAGCTGGAGGTCGCCTATTTTGACCAGCACCGCGCCGCGCTCGACGAATCCAAATCCG
>WFRA01000437.1 GCA_015486775.1 Kiritimatiellales bacterium
AATGATTCTCATAGCTTGAGCCTCGCGCATTTCTTGAGGCTGTCGACGAGCAGGCGGAGCAGCTACTTCATCTCGGCCTTGGGCTTTTCCGATCCAGAGTGGATCCCGTAGCGGCGCTGTTCGGTGGTGGCGAAGAGCGTTTCGAGCGCCTCCGCCAACCGGGGAATGCGGGCGGAAACCACGGGCAGGGAGACCTCGCCGGGGGCGAGGTTCAGGCGGTGCCCGAAATAGTCGACCAGCGCGTCGTGCACCGCTTCGTAGAAGGCAGCCTCGTCCTTTTTGCGGAGCGCCTGCTCCGCGCGCTGCACATTTTTGTGGGCGCTTCTGGGCGCTTTTTGGCGGCGGGCGCGCGCCACGTCGTTCGCCAGCGCGTTCCGCCGCCGCTCCATGCCTGCCAGCCCGATCAGCAGCAGGGCGGGTAGGGCGAGGATGCCGTAGAGCGGCTTGCCGGCGTACCACGGGGTGTCGCCGGATTTTTCCCAAACCTTGGGAGGCGGCTTGAGGTAGACGATGTCGCGCCCTAGAACTTTGGTTTCGGGGTGGAGGGTGTTTTGTACGCTGGCGATCACCTGCGCGGCCTGCTGCGGAACCGATTCGACCGTCACGGGGAAGGGCCCCTTGGTGATGGTGCGGAAGTCGGAGGTCTTGGTGTTGAAGTAGGAAAAGGAGATGGGGGGGATTTCCTTGATGCGGTCCGACTTGGGAATGACCACCTGCTCGAAGACGACCTCGTCGGGGTTCTGCGTGGCCAGGATGCGCGGCTCGTAGAGTTTGAGATCGGGGTCTTTGGCCAGCGCGGGCGGGGTGATCTGGGAAATGTTCCCCTTGCCGGAAATGCGCATCCGCACCGTGATCGGCTCACCCGCCTTGACCTGCTTCGGGCCGGCCTCCGCATCGAAATCGAAAACCCCGATCCCGCCGGTGTAGCTCGCCGGCCGTCCAACGGTTGGAACCGGCTGGACATCGACGGTGAGCTTGTTGCAGCTGAGCACTACCGGGCGGGTCTCCTGCCGCCCGAAAAAGTCGCCGAAGAAGGGGTCGTCGAATCCGTAGGATCGCCGTTTTTGCCGAGGAACCACCATATTGACCTGAACCTGCGGCTGGAAAACGAAGCTGCCCGCCGTGAGGGTCTTGGCCGTGGTGCGCAGGGTGTAGACATTGAAGATGGTTCCATTGATCGCCTTGCGGCGCTGCCCGGCCACCTTCCAGTCGAGTTCGCCCTCCATACCGCTTTCGGGCATGCCGCCGCGCAGGCTGAAGTTGCCGTCGATCTGCACGCCGTCGCGGATGTAGACCTCTAGATCCAGCCCGAAGGGTTCGTGGACATAGGGCGCCGTGCGATCGCTGGAAATGCGCGAAAACATGATTTCGGAAATCTGCTGGGCGGCCTTGTCGTCCTCGGGCTTGATGACCCGCAGCTTGGCGGAAACCGTCTTCTTCCCGCCCCTGTATTTGCAGGTTACCGGCCCGATGGTGTAGTCGCCCACCTTGGTGGGGGTGACGAGGTAGGTGTGCGTGATTTTCGAGGTGCGCTTGAAATTGACGATGTTCACGGACGAGCTTTGCCCCTGGTAGCGGATATCGAGCCCCTCCACTTCGGGAATGTCGACGGCATCGCCCTTGGTGTCGATAAACTCGATCTTCAGCTCCGCCTTGTCGAGCAGGCTGATCAGCTGCGGCTCCACGCTCATCTGCACATCCGCCGCAAAGATATTCGCGGCAACGAGCAGGCTTCCAACCAAGGGGAGAAGCCGTTTCACATTTCCAATTTCCAGTTTCAAGTTTCGTTCTCTCCTACCAATCCTTATCGACCTTCACCGGCGCGCCCATCACGGGGTGCAGCTGGAGGCGCTTGTTCTTTTCCTCCTGCTTCATGGCATCGAGCAGCTGCTTGGCTTCGTCCTTGCTCATCTGCTCGGTGCTGGGCTGCGGCTCGGGGTGCTGCTGGTCTTGCTGCTGGTTCTTGCTTTTGTCCTGGTTCTGCTGATTCTTGTTCTGGTCTTTTTTCTGCTGGTCCTTGTTCTGCTGGTTCTTCTTTTGATCCTGGTTTTTGTCCTGGTTCTTTTTCTTGTCCTGGTCTTTCTTCTTGTTTTGATCCTTGTTCTTCTGGTTGTTCTTGTTTTGCTGATCCTTCTTTTGCTGTTTTTTGAGCAGCTCCTCCAGGCGTTTGAGCTTGCCGTTGTCGGGGTAGATGGAAAGCCCCTTGGCCACGAGGTTGCTGGCGCCGGCCGTGTCGCCCTGAATATAGAGGCTCGCGGCCGGGTGGAAATAGGTGGAGTCCACTTCGCTCATGGCCGCATCGTCCGCGAAGGCGGTCGCCGCGAGAAGGGCCAAGCTTAGGATGGGCAGCAGTTTTTTCATTTTATCTGGTTCAATGTAGAGAGTTCCTTGATGATTTTCAGCACTTCCTGATCTTTTTTTGCCGTCTCTTCATATTGCTTCTTCAGATCCGGCTTGAGATCGAACGCATATTTGCGCTCGTCCGAGTCGGCGGCCAGCCGCTCCGCCGCCAGCACATACTGGTAGTCCTTGACCTGCTGGATGGCGAGTTCCAGATTGTGTTCGGTCTGCTTGACCGCCTTGCGCAGCATCTCCAGCCGCTCCTCGACATTGGCGAGATATTGCTTCGACTTGTTCTGGTTGGGGTCGATGTCGTTGAGGATATGCTCAAACTGGGTCTTGGCCTGGAGATAGTTTTTCTTGGCTTCCTTGGCCTTGAACTCCTTGAGCAGCGCCTCCGCCTGGTCGTAGAGCCATTTGCCGCGGTTGAACTCCAGCTTGATCCGCAGGTTCCGCGCCCGCTCGAAGTTGCGCTTGGCATCGAGATCCGCCGGGGCGAGCAGGATCGATTTTTCATACATATCCTCGGCCTGGAACGCCAGTTCGGCGGCGAGCTGGATCTGTTCGGGGCCGGTCATCTTCGTGGTGCGTGCCAGCAGCGCGTTGCCCCGGTTGAAATAGGCCTTTGCCTGCAATTCCAGGTCGGTGGAGCGCAGCGCCTCGGTATAGTTTTTTTCCGCCGCCTCGTAGTCGCCGTTGCGGTAGTGCGCGTTGCCGAGGTCGTAGTTTCCAATGTCCGGAAACTCCAGCGCGGTTTTTTCCAGGTATTGGACGGCGTTGGTGTAGTCGCCCGCCTTGTAGGCTTTCAGCCCCTTGCGCATTGCCGACCTTGGTGTCTCCTCCGCGTGGATAGACAGGGCGGCGAACCACAGACAGACGCAGATGGACGCAGATATCTTGAATCTGTGTTTATCGGTGTTCATCGGTGGTTCTCCTTCTTGATGGGTCGCACCAGTGCTTCGGCCAGCAGCAAGAGAAGGGCGGCACCGAGGAACCACTGGAAGCGCTCATGCCAGATTTTGGCCATGCGCGACTCGCGGTCCGCACGCTGGAGCTGGGCGATGCCCTGCTGGTAGACGCGCTCCAGCCCAAAGTCGCCGGGTGCCGAGCGGACATAGAAGCCGCCGGTCCCGAGTGCAATGCGTTCGAGCGTCCCTTCGTCGAGCGAACTCTTCACCACATTGCCCGCCGAGTCCTTCACGAACCCTTCCGAGGTTTGGATCAGCTCGCCCTCTTTCGTCCCGACTCCGATGCAGAAAACGCGGATACCCGCCTTTTTTAGCTTTGGAAGCAGAGCCAGCGGGTCGCCTGTCGTTCCTTCGCCGTCGGAGATCAGGATAATCACCTTGTCGGCGGCGCTGTCCTCCTCCTTCTTGAAACTCTCCATGGCTGTTTCCAACGGTTGAGCTAGGTCGGTTCCGCCCACGGGGACAATGCCGGCATAGACATCGTCGAGCGTCATCAAAAAGGCGGCATAGTCGATGGTGGCCGGGCACTGCAAAAAGGCGTCGCCAGCAAAGGCCACCAGCCCGATGCGGTCGCCCTTGAGCTCCTTGGTCAGGTCGCGCACGCCCCACTTGGCCTGCTGCAGGCGGTTGGGCTTGATGTCCTGCGCCAGCATGCTCTTCGACGTGTCGAGCGCCACCAGGATGCTCAGCCCGCGCTGCTGAACCTTTTCCCACCTGAAGCCCCACTGCGGGCGAGCCACCGCCAGGATAGCGAACGCCACCGCCAGGACGCGCAGAAAGTTAATCAGGCGCAGCCGCTTGATCGACCATCCCGGCAGCATCGTTGGCCAAAGGCTTTCGTCGGCCATCCGGGCCAGCCGCGTCCTGCGCCGCCGGATCATTAGCCCCGTCGCGATCAGCAGCGGCAGCAAGGCCAGTAGCCACAGTAAAAAATCTGGATCGTTCCATTTCATGGTTCTATTTCGTACTGCGTATTTCGTATTGCGTAGTACGCTGTCATTAAGTCACTCGTCCTATTTTTGATAATCCCAATATCTGTTCCAATCCCAGCAGGATGATCCCAGCAATAATCCAGCCTTTGGAAGCCTCCTCGAAGCTGGTGAATTGTTCTACGTCGATCTCCGTTTTTTCCAGCTGGTCGATCTCGTCGTAAACCGCTTTGAGTGTTTCGAGGTCGCGGGCACGGAAAAATTTTCCGCCGCTGGCTTTGGCCACCTTCTTCAGCGTATCCTCGTCGACCTCCTGCCGCTGCATGAAGAAACCGGTACGCGCACCACCCACACCGATGGTGTAGATCTTGATGCCCAGCGCCTCGGCCGCCCGCGCGGCGTTTTCGGGCGAGAGGGTGCCGAAGTTGTTGGCACCGTCGGTCAGCAGAATGATGACCTTGCTCTTGGCCTTGCTTTCGCGCAGGCGGTTCACGGCCGAGGCAATGCCGTCGCCGATGGCGGTGCGGCGGCCATCGAGCATGCCGGTATTCAGGCCATCGAGGCGGCTGATGAGCCAGTTGTGGTCGAGCGTCAGCGGGGCGATGGCGTAGGGCAGCGAGGCGAATCCCACGATCCCGATACGGTCGTTCGGCCGTTTTTTCAGGAAGCGCTCCACCACATCCTTGGTGGCGTCGAGCCGGGACATGCGGCGGTTGAGCTTCACGAAATCCTGGGTGTCCATCGACTCCGAGAGGTCGATCAGCAGCACCATGTCGATCCCTTCGGTGTGGACGCGGCTTTCGTCGAGTCCGCGTTGCGGGCGCGCCATGGCGACCACCAGGCAAACCAGCCCGAGGCCGTAGAGAACCGGCAGGAGCGGCTGCATCCAAATGCGCCAGCTCTTCGGCAGGCTGGCGAGCACCTGGCCGTTGCTAAACTGCATCGCCGACTTCCGCCGCATGAAATAGCGCAGCCAAACCAGTAGCGGAACCAGGAGGAGCAATAGCAATAGGATGGGGGATGCAAGTCTCATTTTTTTGGATCGGTCTGATCCGGCGGATCGGTCGGATCTTTTGTTTCATTAATGAATTCTTTCGTGGTTCCGAAGGCGGATTCCATGGTGTTGCGGTCGGGGTGGCCCTTGGCGAATTTCACGATGTCGGCCTGGCGCATGAATTCCTGGAGAATGTTGCGCTGCGCCCCGGTGAGCTCGGGCGATTGGCTGAGCGCCTCGATGATCTCCTCGGTGGTTTCGTCGGGGGCGTTGAGCTTGAACCGGCCTTCGAGATACTCGCGCAGGATCATGGAGAGTTCGGTGTAAAACGGGTTGCACTCGTCCTTTTCGAGTAGCCCTTTTTCCATGAGCTCTTCCAAGGCCTGGAAGGCGCGGACATGCGGGGGGATCGGCGGCGGCTTGGGAATGAGGGTCTCGCGGTTTTTCCAGAGCTTGGAAGAGACCAGCCCGACCAGAAAGGCGAGCGCGGCGGTGCCGAGCACGACCCAGATCCAGCGCGGAACACGCCCCGGCAGCTTCTGGATGGGCTTGATGTCGGCCAGCTGGGTGTCGGATTCGTCGGTTAGGGCGGATTCCACATGTAGCGCCAGCTTGGGGAAGTCGTTCGTAAAGGTGCGGTCGCCCACGTGGCAGAGGATCTTGCCGTCGGAAACCGGATGGTCTCCGAGGCGGAACGAGGTGAGCGAGTATCGCGTTTCGGCCTGGGTCAGCCCGTCTTCGCGCGGAATGTTTTCCCAGTCGCGGTTGAGCAGCACCACATCCTTCTCCCGTCCAATCTCCGGAAGTTCCACTGTTCCGTTGGTTGGGAAGTAGGCCGTCACCAGCAACTCGACCGGATCGCCGACATGGATGGCGTTGGTTGGGCAGCTCCACTCCACCGTGAGCCGATCCTGCGGCAGGGGCTTTTCCTCCTGCTTGCAACCGAACAGGGAAACCACAGAGAGGCCAATTAGAATGTAGTTCAAGAATCTCATTTTCTACCTTCTGCTGGTACGCTTGCTGAAGAATTGGCTGAACTGGCGTTCGTAGGGTTCGCCGGCAAAGAGGCGGATGGTGTCGATCCCGGCTTTGCGGTGGAGTTCGTCGATCGCCTCGGCGCGGCGGGTTTGCTCCAAGCCGAGCTGGTTGCGCACCTTTTTGCTGGAGGTGTCGACTAGCACCTGTTCGCCGGTTTCCGCGTCGCGCCAGTTTACCACGCCGATGTCCGGCCAGGCGATTTCGCGTTTGTCGCCGATCACCACGCTGATGAGGTCGTGGCGGCGGGCGGTGATTTTCAAAAGCTTTTCGTAGGGATCCGAAAAGATAAAGTCGCTGATGAGAAAAGTGACGACCTTTCGGTTGCTGACGTGGTTGAGATAGTTTAGCGCCGGGGCGGCGTTGGTACCCTTGCCCTGCGGACGGTACGAGAGCATCTCGCGCACGAGCCGCAGCACGTGGCGCGTCCCCTTTTTCGGCGGGATATATTTTTCGACCTCCTCGGCGAAGAGGATCAGCCCGATGCGGTCGTTGTTGCGGATGGCGGAAAAGGCCAGCACGGCCGCGACCTCCGCCGCGAGGTCGCGTTTCATCTGCGTGCCGCTACCGAAGAGGTTGGAGGCGCTGACGTCGACGACGAGCATCACCGTCATCTCGCGCTCCTCCACGAATTTCTTGATGTGCGGCGAACCGGTGCGGGCGGTGACGTTCCAGTCGATGGAGCGGATGTCATCGCCGGGTACATATTCGCGCACCTCGTCGAACTCCATTCCGCGCCCTTTGAAGGTGGAGTGGTATTGCCCGGCAAACACATCGTTCACCGCGTGTTTCGTGCGGATCTGGATGCGGCGAACTTTCTTCAGCAGTTCTTTGTGGTCGAGTGCGGTGTTCATGGCTGTGGGCGGCATGGGGGTGGTATGGGCGACACAGGTGTCGCCCTTACGGCACGGGGATCTCGGCCAGGATGCGTTCGATGAGGTCTTCGCTGGTGAGTTCTTCGGCCTCGGCTTCGTATGAGACAATGATGCGGTGGCGAAGAATGTCGGGCGCGATGGATTTGACATCCTGCGGTGTAACATAGCCGCGACCCTGCATGAAGGCATGCGCACGCGCTCCCATGGTGAGGTTGATCGTGGCTCGTGGCGATGCGCCGTAGCGAAGATAGTCTTTGATGTCGAGGTTGTATTTCTCCGGCTCGCGGGTGGCGAAGACAATGGAGAGGATGTAGTCCTTGATCTTTTCGTCGATATAAATTTCGTCGACGACCTCGCGCGCCTTGAGAATTTCGTCGGGATGCAGAACGGCGTTAATGGGGATCTCGGTGTTGGAGTGCGCCATGCGGTCGAGGATGCGGCGCTCCTCTTCGAGGGTGGGATAGCCCACCTTGAGTTTGAGCATAAAGCGGTCGACCTGCGCCTCGGGCAGGGGGTAGGT
>WFRA01000438.1 GCA_015486775.1 Kiritimatiellales bacterium
GGTCTTCAGCGGCCAGCCGTCGATCGCCAGCGGGACGGGGCGGGAGAGGTCGCACCCCTTGGCCGAACGCGCGAAGTTGGGCAGCCAGTAGACATATCCCGTGATGTCGCTGGCCACGACATCGTATTTCCCGTCGCCGTTCCAGTCGCAGATATTCGGGGCGAGATAGCCCCACCGCGCCTCTTCCGGCCCTTGGATCGAACCGCTGTAGCCCGCCGTGACATGGAACTCGCTGCCGCCGCTTTCGAGACGCTCCCGGCGCGGGAAAAGCGGCTCCCTGTTACTTCCCGTGTTTGGAAAGAAATTCAGGTAGCCCGATGCGTCGCCCATGACGATATCCCAGGCGCCGTCGTGGTTGAAATCGACGATGCTCGGCACCACGAGGGTATCGGCCCAGACATTGCCGCCCCGGCATTCCAGGATTTTGTCCTCCACGATTTTCCCGTCGGAAACCTCGCTCTTCACAACCACTCCGGGATTGGAACCGACAAGTATTTCGTCCCGGCCGTCGCCGTCCCAGTCGCATACCTCGAAGCGGCAGTCGAAATAGCTCCACTTGGAGACAGGCGTATCGCGGAGCGCGTTGACCGGGCGGTCGAAGTCGAACGCCTCGCCGGGGGCGGCCCGGTTGTAGAAGGCCAGCATCCGGTCTATCCCGACGGCCAGCAGGAGATCCAGGGTTCCGTTCCGGTCGAGATCGACGAGGCAGGGGGTCATTTGGTTGGTGGGCATCCGGATGGGCTTTCCGTCCGCCGTCAGGATTTGCAATATCTCGAAGCGGGGCTGGGTGTCGGTTCCCGTGTTTTTGGCAAAATAGACGGAGCCGACGGGGGCGGAACCCAGCCACTTGTTGCGCGAATCATACCCTTTCCCATAGCCCACCTTCGGGTTTTCCCCCTCCCACGGGTCGATTCCGTCGGGCCACCACCAGTTTCCCTCCCAAAACCCCAGCAGGAGATCCCGTGTTCCGTCGCCGTCGGCATCCCGGAACGAGACATCGAAGATATGGCCGTCGGCGGGAAGGCCCCGCAGGGGGATGGATTGTATTTTCCCCATGGCGTTCGTGGCGGCGGGATCGTGGCACCACTGGTCCAGCAGGAAGGTGTCTTTTTCCGATCCCGGCAATTTTCCCTTGCGGCCGGCATAGGCCCAGATGGTGCCGCTCTTGTCCTGGAACAGGTCGAAGTTAAGCAGCGATTTTCCGTCCAGCACCATCCGGGGCGCTTTCAGGATGGGATTCCCGCTGGAGTCCGTCCCCACATTTTCGTAGAGGAAAATGCGGCGGGGGATGACATACGAAACCAGCAGGTCAAGGTCGCCATCCAGCTCGAAATCCACCGCGCACGGATAGCTTGCAAGCCCCTGTCCCAGATCCGCGCCCAGATCCGTCCGTCCAACGGACACCGGCTCCCCGGCGCCGATGAGGGGGATTTCGCTGGAGGGCGCCTTTTCGGCGGGGAGGGACACCAAGGCATAGGAGGAGATGTTGGCAGGCGGCCGGCAGAAAATGGTGGCCTCGCCATCCTTGAGGTCGAAGGAAAGCCGCTGCGGGATCGGCATGTTGGAAAGCGGTCTGTTTTTGGCCTTGTCCCAGGCCACCAGGCGGAGGTTTTCGGGACGCACCGCTTCTCCGGTCCGGAGACGGAGAAAGCGCAGGTTCGCGCGCAGCCTTGCGGGTGCTCCGGGGAAGCCCGGCGGAGACGGGGGAATGTCGACCGGATAGTAGATCCTGTTCCCCGACCGGACGGGAGAGGGCAGCCCGGCGAGCCGGGAATATTGCCCGGCAATCTCTCGCTCGCCCAACGGGGCGAAGCGAACCTCGACCTCGTCGAGCGTTCCGTTGAAAAGGCGGGAACGCAGATCGGTCTCGCTCCCGACCATGAAAAGATCCGCCAGGGCGGTTTGACCGGAGAGGCGCAGCGTACCGTCGAGCGCCCCGTTGATGTAGAGATGGATCCCCACTTGGTCGCGCACGGCGCAAACATGGACCCAGCGGCCGAGCGGAACCGGCCGGGAGGAAGTCACGCTGCGGTAGCGGTTTTTTCCATCGGGCGAGGTGTTGGCGACCACGAACTGGAGGTGGCTGTCCTGCATTCGCAAGGCATAGACGATGCGGCTGGGGCGGGCGGAATCGGCGGCGGAAAGGATCTGGTTGCCCAACCCTTCCGGATAGCCCGAAACCCGCACAAAGGCCGAGATGGCCACTCCGTCCCCGCCGCACGGCCGGGAGAGCCGCACGCGGTAGCACCCCTTTCCTTTCGGCCGGCCGCCCCGCCCGGAAAAACCTTCCACGGATTGGAAATCCAGGGCCTGGACGGAATCGGTTTCCACCCCGTCGGCCCGCGGCGCGGCATCGAACGACCATCGCAGGGTCTGCGCCCCGCCCGGCAGGGTCGAGGCCAGCAGAAGGGCGATCCAACTATATGCCAGCTTCATCTCTCTTCTTCGATAACCGGCCGGACGAACTGCGCGTCCTTGGAGGATGTGGGAATCCGGTTGGTTACGGCATCGAAATCGGCATCGATGGAGCCGGTTCCGACCACCTCGTATCCATTGCTCGACCAGGAACCGGAGGCGAGATCGTCGCTGAGTTCGATATAGTAGGCCAGACCGCTGGATGGATCGGAACGCTTCGGATAGACATAGGTCAGCCAGGTGGTCACCCCGTCGCCTTCGAGGGCGTAGAAGGAGGAGTGCCCCGTGTCCAGCGCGTTTGTCGGGTCCCCGCCGACGCCAAACTCGTAGAGGTTGTCCAGCCCGTCGCCGTCCGGGTCCGCGGCGGCGTCGCTCACGCCATAATCCTGCATCCAGGCATCCAGGGGGGAAGTGACCGACTCCACGACCAGCTGCAGCATCTTGCCGTCCATCCCTCCGTTGTACATGTCGACCACCCGCCAGCTGAACGTGGCCCGGTTTCCAATGTTGGTAAAGATCGTAGCTCCGGTAGTCAGGTCTCCCCCCGACCAGAGCACATTGAACACATCCCCGGGCGACGCGTCGAACCCGGCCGTGGTTCCCATCTCGACCGTTCCATTCAAAACGGCGTTGCGCAAAGGTTCTGGATTTACTCCCATTACCTCGACCAGGGTGGTTCCGCTTCCGTCCAGCAAAAACCGGATGGTCGTTCCGGGGGCTTCGTACAGGCGCGGCATCCTGATGTGCTCCGCCCCCGAACCCTCCACCGTGAAGGTCGCTTTCCCGGCATTTTCAAGGTTCAGGTAGCGCTGGATGTCGAGCGTTCCGCCCGAAATGGTGTAGCGTCCCGCCCCGTTGGTGTCGGAGCCGCTCGCCGCGGCTATCTTCAGATTGACCGCCTCCACGCTTCCGCCGGTCTGGTTGACTTCGCCATATCCATTGTCGCCCACAAGGAAAAACGCGCCACTGGCCGTGACATCCAGATTGGCCGAACCGCTAATGTTCAGGTAGCCTTCGGCCCCGTCGTTGGAGCCCAGGCGGAAACTGCCCGCGCCCTGGACAAACTGGCCCCCGCTCAGATTTACGATGCCGGTCGCCCCCGCATAGTGCCCGACATAGATATTATACCCCGAGCCAATCTTCGCAAAGAGGCCGCCCGTCTGGTTGAAGGTGCCGGTTCCGCCGGAATCCACGCCAATGAAGGTGTGCGTGGTCGTGGAGTTTGTCAGCGTTCCGCCCTGGAGATTGTATACGGCATCGCCAAACCGCCCGATGTGCGACAGGCTGCCGCCGATATCGACATTCCCCGCCGTTTGCGTGATGGTGGCGCTCTGCCCCGCCTCCGCAAGATAGATTCTTCCGAAACGCGCGTCGGCGCTGATCTCGATCTGCGCCCCGTCGGCACCGCCGAGATAGAGCATGGGAATCAGGCCGTCGGGCGCCGAGGAGGGGGTGATCCGGGCCGTTCCCGAATTGACATGAGCCCATCCCTTGTTCCACTCCAGATCCGTGCTGTTGTTGGTGTTCGCCGGGTTTCCAACCACCCAGCCAGGAATTATCCAGTCGGGGGCGGGCGCCTCGTCCGTCCAGTTTCCGGAATCCATCCAGTCGCCGGTCCCGCCCGTCCAATGGACACTGTCGGTGGCGCCAAAACCATTGGCCGAAACAGCCAGCAACGCAAACATCGCTATCTTTCTCATAACCTCTCTCCTTAATTTTGGAAACAAACGATCCTATTGCTTCTCCAGTCGTGCAAAACCTAGCCGAAAAGCAACCGGGGCGCAATATGCCCGAACGGCTAATGATAGCATAAAACAGCAACAAATACGCTTTCTCCCTTTTTCCTTCCCTCGGGAAGTAGGCTTAAAATCCTTACCGACACTTTTTTCCGCATTGGTGTTCCCCCGCCACTTCCAGCACCTCCCGGAGGGTTGGAACCGACGGTTGCGCCCCCAGCCGCGTGCAGGCCAGCGCCGCCGCGGACGAGGCAAACAGGAGCGCGTCGGGCATCGTTCTTCCCGAAGCCAGCGAAACGGCCAGCGCGCCGGCAAACGTGTCCCCTGCCGCCGTGGTGTCCACCACCTCCACCGATATCGCCTCGATGTGCCGTGTTGTTTCCGCATTGACC
>WFRA01000439.1 GCA_015486775.1 Kiritimatiellales bacterium
CACCAGAGCATCCCCCCGCCGCCGCGAAAGAAATCGCTCGCGGTCTTGCTGAAACTTTTGTAGACAGGCCCCAGCAAGAGCATGAAAAGCAGATACACGCCAATAACAATATAATCGTAGATGCTCATCCTGGCCTATGGGTTGATTCTTCTGTTTTCCGCAGGAGGAACCGGAATCTTTTTCCCCTCGATGCCCAAAACAACGGGGTGGTCGGCACTGTAGAAATAGGCTTCGCCCTCCCTGCGCAGGCACGCCTTGACAACCTGCCCCTTGCCGTCGATCTCCAGCCCTCTTGCCCCCAGGAAACGCCCGCGCCCCAGATAGAGGGTTTGATTGCCGGACGGTTCCTCCGAAACCACGCCGTAGATCCCGGAAAACACGATCCCGCCGGTCTGGTTGGTCGCGGAGCAATCCGTGTCGTTTAAAATATATTGCGTTCCGTCTTTTTTCGTCGTTGCGACAAGACCCACAAAATCACCCAAACAGTTGGCGGGTTCCAATCCCTGGATTTCTTCGATGGCGCTCCCCTTTTGCCCGCTGTAGGGCTCGTACACCGCAACAAACGGCCGTTTCCACGCCGGCCCGGACTGGCGCGCGATCACGGTCGGGACCATTAAATCCTGCAACTCCTTCGGTGCGGATCCCTTCTGCAAGGTTCGCGCAACGGGAGACCGGACGGAAAAGATGATCCGTCCCGGTTCCCCCTTCATCCACATCCCCATGCACACCGTCGTTTGATCGGCCAAACGGGCATGGAATACCGCGGAAAAATCATGGTCCCAGGCGCAGGAAAACTTGTTTGTAAAATAATCGTATCCTTTGAGGTCGCCGAACGAATGGCCCAGTTCCCTTGTGGGTCGTAGCGGCAGGGCCTTCCCCTCCGCGTCCGCGAGCGCGACATTCTGCCCGATGTTGTGATAGAGGTACTCGTTCTTCCTATCCTTTCCATCCCTTCGCCTGGACCGGAAAATATCCACGTAGTATCCGGATGTGCCGGAGAGCCGGACAATCCCCAGCAGGCGGCGCTGGAGCGCACCGGTTTTGGGCTCCACAAAGCGGGTGTCGGAAAAAGAATATGAATCCGAAAGGGCGGCGTATGCGCCGGGCCGCGGTTCCATGGAAACAATTTCAAAGGGATGGCTGGTTGTTGGGTCGTAGTCCGAAATACCGTCCACCACAACGGTGTTGTGTGCCGGGAACCGGGAGTAGAATTCCCTGTGGCTTTTTGTCCAATAGCTGGGGCCGCGCCCGAAGTCGGGAGCCAGCACCATTCCCTCCCCGTAGAGTTCCATGGCCATGCCGTTGGCGTGCATGTGGCCGCCCTTTGTTCCGCACAGCGAAACCATCAAGCCGTGCTCCTTGTCCACGGCGTTGCGCTGGACAAGAAAGTTTACGCTGTCGGCATAGAACGTCCGTGTTTGCAGAGGTTTTTCCGGCGGCTGCGCGGGCCACCGGTCGACATAGCTGGTCAACGCCATCAGCGAATCGAGCCGATCCCGCCGATACCCGTTCAGGCGGGCGCCCCGCCGCAATATCTGCGCCACCTGCCGCGCCCTGTGCCCCCCCTCCTGCTGCCGCGCAAACTCCGCAAGAAGCAGTTCCAGCATCTGGAAGGGCGGCAGTTCGTGGTATGTGTCCCCGAATCCCGCCATATATCCGTTTGGATACATGAACTGCGCAGATACGACCGCTGCCCGGGGAATGATCGGGAACATCGACAAAACATCCTGCCCGGTTGCGTTGTGGATGACCTGCGCCATCTCTAAAACAAGCCCCGTTACGCTGAAGGCGTAGCCTGGCGCTTCCGGCCAAACCCCGGTTTCGGGGTCGTACATCTCCGGAACAACCGATTTGAGGCTCCGTTGGTTTTTGGAGTCCTCCGTTGTGAATTTTCGGATAAAGAACTCTTGCCCGCGCCCATCTGCATAGGCGGCGTCGTTTTCCAGCGCCAGAGCCAGATAGACGATATACCGGGCCTGGTTCATGTTCCAGTTCCCGTCAGGATATCCCCCTTCGACAATGCGCGCGGCCCAGCGCCTGAACAAATCCTGGGCCAGCTTCACATCCCGCCCCGTCGCAACCAGATAGTCGTACAGGTAGTCGTAGCAGACCGCGATGGAAGGAACAATCCTCTCATGGATAACCTCGAAGGTTGCCAATCCGATATGCCGCATCTCCGAGGGGTTTTCCCATGCGATCGGATCGCTTCGGTAGTACATGCCTTCCACATAGGTCCAGAGAATGTCGGCCGCAAACTTCGCGTACTTTTCTTCGCCGGTGTACCAATACAAAAAAGCGGATTTTTCGGCCAGGGCGAGAATCCGCTCGTTGATGCCCTCGACGATGTGGCCGGTTTTTTGAGGGGGCGCCCACTCCCAGGGCTGCCCGGGCTTCCTCTTGTTTTGAAGCCAGATTCCCCGATCGTCTTCCGCATACGGCTGAATATCTTCGAGTGCCGGAGCGGCATATTCCGTATTCCAATCCCGCTCGCCCGCAAAGCGGACCGTGGGAACCGGGGCTTCCCCTTCGCCCTTCATCCATTCTGCGCCATTGACGTAGATCCGCTCGTAGCGGCTTTTCCAATACATCTGCAACCGCGAAACAATCCACTCGGGATCTTCCCGATGCCGTTCAACGTAGGGATCGACCTCCGCTTCGATCCGGCGATAAACGCTTTCCGCCCACTCAACGCCCTCGATCTTGGCATCCAAACCCTTCCGCATCGATTCGCTGCTGTAGATCCGCGGATGGGATCTTTCTTCCCGATCAACGCCGCCGGAACAGGCAATCGCAAGATTCATGGCAACCATCATCCAGAAAAACCTACACATATCCACCTCTCAAAATACACAAGCCGAACATGCAGACTACAGATTCGGCCCCGGCAACCAAAGCCTCTCTTGGGTTTCCCTGTAAACCCCTTCCGCCCCCGCGTATTTTCCGGGAAAAACGACCCGCCATGTTTTCCCTTGCAACCCCCCTGCAAGCGCGATAACCATCCACGCATGAAGACCGACGACAGCGAGCGCCGCATTGTAACCATCCGGGACATCGCCCGATCGGCGGGCGTTTCGCATACAACCGTCTCGCTTGCTCTGCGCAACAACTCCCGCATTTCCGAAAAGCAGCGCCTTCGGATACAAAAAGTTGCGGCAAAAATGGGATACCGCCCCGACCCCATGCTTTCCGCCCTCTCCAACTACCGCCTCAAAAACCAGCCACATCCCGTTCGGGCCGCACTGGCCTGGCTCAATCCCTGGCACAACCCAAAGCAGCTCCGTTCCTACCACGAATTCGATCTCTACTGGAAAGGCGCATCCGAAACCGCCTTCAAGCTGGGCTACCACCTGGAAGAGTTCCCCATGCAGGAGATTCCGATCCAACGCCTGGAACAGGTACTTATGGCACGCAACATTCAGGGCATTCTTATCCCCCCGGTCAGGGGCAAGGTGGACTGGGGCGGCTTCGACTGGTCGCACTTTTGCGTGATTCGCTTCGGGCGAATCAAAAAATTCCCCAAAATGCATTTCGTAACAAGTGCGCAGGCGCAAAATGCCATGCTCGCCTTCGACAAGATCAGAAGCAAAGGCTACAAACGAATCGGTTTTGTCGGAATCCGGGAATACAAGCAGACCTTTGGAGCCGGATTCCTCTGGGCACAGCAAGAACTGCCCCCGCGCCAACGCCTGCCCCTGCTCCTGCTTGAGCCCTCCGCGACCTCCCGGACCCGCAGGGAAGCCCTCCGGGAATGGGTTGGAAAAAACAAGCCCGATGCCCTGTTTACCACGGAGAAGGAGCTTCCGGGCGCACTGGCCTCCATGAGCTATCGCATACCGGAAGACATCGCCCTCGCCGCATCCAGCGTCATCGACATACCCATCGATGCGGGAATCAACCAAAACTCCGAAGAAATCGGACGCATTGCCACGCTCTCCCTGATTTCGCTCATAAACGACATGGCTCGGGGCATCCCCTCCATCCAGCACGAATATCTTGTCGAAGGCTGCTGGGTCGATGGGAAATCCCTCCCCGATCGGTCGGTGCTGGGATCAGAGTACCAGCGTTAACCCAATAAGCTTTTTGGGGATTTTATTTTTGCCGCGCACGCCCTTTTATTTCTCCGGATTGCCGCTTGACGAACCGGGGGCGGAGGGGTAGTTTCCCCGGATTGTTGACAAGTTGGGCTCTGATGAAGAGTGGGCATTGCCCGCTCTTTTGTTCTCTAAAGAGCCGGTTATTTGAAATTGATGAAGGTGTGCGAAGGAGGTGGGACCATGAATCCTGCAGAATTGAAAGCCGTTGTTGAATACATGGAAAGCGAGCGGGGCGTCGAGCGCGAGCTGATTGTCCGGGCCATCGAGTCGGCCTTGCAGAGCGTGAGCGACAAGGACGAGGCCGAAGGAGACCACCTGCGGCTGGAGATCGACCGCAAGACCTTTGCCATCAAGGCCTACCGCACCCTCTCCGACGGAACCGAGATCGAATCGACCCCCCGCCCACTTGGCCGCATTGCCGCGCAGACCGCCAAGCAGACCATCATGCAGAAAATCCGCATGGCGGAAAAGGAGCGCGTTTTCGAGGATTTCAAGGATCGCGCCGGCGAAATCATCACCGGAAGCGTGGTGCGCTTCGACCGCAGCGATGTGATTATCGATATCGACCACGCGGAGGCCGTCATGCCGTCCAAGGAGCGCGTCTCGACCGAGGAGTACGAGGTTGGCGAGCGCATCCGGGCATACATCGTGGCGGTGCGCGAGCGCGAACGTGGCCCGGAAATCGTCCTCTCGCGCAGCCACCCCGACTTTGTCCGGCGCCTCTTCGAGCTGGAGATCTCGGAGATCGCCGACGGCACGATGGACATCAAGGGCATTGCCCGCGAGGCTGGCTACCGCAGTAAGGTGGCGGTGATCTCCCACGACGACCGCGTCGACCCCGTCGGTGCCTGCGTGGGCATGCGCGGGATGCGCGTGAAGAACATCGTACGCGAGCTTTCCGGCGAAAAGATCGATATCGTCCGCTGGAGCGACGACATCAACACGCTGATCACCAACTCCCTCGCCCCGGCGCGCCTGAAGCATGTCGAGGCCGACGAGGCCACCCAGACGGTCACGGTCACGGTCGATCCCGACCAGCTTTCGCTGGCGATCGGCAAGCGCGGGCAGAACGCCCGCCTGACCTCCAAGCTCACGGGCTGGCGCGTCGATATCCAGAAAGACGAGGAGAGCATGGACTTCGAGGAACGCGTGGCCATTGCTGTAACCCGCCTGGCGGGGGTCGAGGGCATTGGCGAGGAGTTCGCCGAACATCTGGTCTTCTCCGGTTTCCTGACCTTGGAAGGCATCTTGGCCGCGGATCTGTCCGACCTGGAGGCCATCGAGGAGATTTCCGCCGAGCAGGCGCAGTCCATCTGGAAGGCGGCTGAAACGGCATACACAAAAGAACATGGTGAGATAGCAGAATAATGAAAGTCCAAGAACTAGCCAAAGACGTGGGAGTCTCCGACGAGGAGCTCATCGAGATTTTGCAGGACATCGACATTGCCGTCGATGGCTCCGACGCGGAGCTCGCCGACGACCAGGTTGCGCAGGTTTGCGACGAGCTGGGCTATGCCTCCCTCGAAGAGGCGATCGCGGATAACGTGCCCGCCGGGGAGCCGGCACCCGCAGAGGAGCCTGCGCTGGAGGAGGCACCGGAACCGGCCACCGAAGGAAAACCGGACGAAGCCGCGCCCACTACCGACGAGAAACCGGACGAAGAGGAGCCGGAGGACTCGAAAACCATCGAGCTCAAGAAGCCCAAGATTGTCGTGAAGGAATTCGCCGAGCTCATGGGCATGAAGCCCAACCAGGTGATCGCCGAGCTGATGCGGATGAACATTTTCGCCTCCATCAATGCGGAGATCGACCTCAAGATCGCCAAGGAGATCGGTGCCAAGCACGGCTTTGCGGTGCGCAAGGAGGAGAAGAAAAAGGCAGTGGCGGGGCCGAAGCCGAAGAAGTCTTCCGTCAAGCGGAGAGAGGAGGTTCCAGATACCCCGGACGCCCTGTTGCCGCGCCCGCCGGTGGTCACCTTCATGGGCCACGTCGACCACGGCAAGACCTCCCTGCTCGACCAGATTCGCAACACCCGCGTGGTGGCCGACGAGTCCGGCGGCATCACCCAGCACATCGGCGCCTACACCGTCGAGGTCAACGACCACAAGATCACCTTTCTCGACACCCCCGGCCACGCGGCCTTCACCGCCATGCGCGCCCGTGGTGCCAACCTTACCGATATCGCGGTGCTGGTGGTGGCGGCCGACGACGGCGTCATGCCGCAGACGATTGAGGCCATCAAGCATGCGCAGGCCGCAGGCGTCTGCATCATCATTGCCATGAACAAGATGGATCTGCGCTCGGCCAACCCTGACCGCCTGAAGCAGCAGCTCCAGGAGCACAGCGTGATGGTGGAGGACTGGGGCGGGTCGATCGGCTGCTGCCCCGTGAGCGCCATGACCGGCGAGGGGATCGACGGGCTGCTCGAGCGCATCGTCCTCGAATCCGAGATGCTCGAGCTCAAGGCCAACCCCAACAAGCCGGCCAACGGCTTCGTGGTCGAAGCCCAGATGGAGCCGGGCATGGGGCCGACCGCCAGCTTGCTCGTGAAGAGCGGCACCCTCAAGGTGGGCGACAGCGTGGTTTGCGGCTCCTGCTGGGGGCGCGTCAAGGCGCTCATCAGCGACCAGGGCAAGAAGGTTCGTGTGGCCGGCCCGTCCATGGCCGTGAAAATTCTCGGGCTGACCAGCGTGCCGGGTGCCGGCGACGAATTCCAAGTGATGGCCAACGACCGCGAGGCGCGGTCGATCTCCGAAGAGATGCAGCAGGAAAACCGCGTACAGACGCTCGAAGGGGCGGCCGCCCCGAAAAAAATGTCGCTCGACGACCTGTTCGGCGCCGCGGACTCGGACGAGAAAAAGGAGCTCAAGGTCATCATCAAGGCCGATGTCCAGGGCTCCCTCGAAGCAATCGAGCATTCGCTCAAGGGGATCAAGAGCGACAAAGTTGAGATCAACATTATCTCTGCCGTGGTGGGGAACATCACGGTGAACGACGTGATGCTGGCGAGCGCCTCGGACGCCATCATCCTGGGCTTCCACACCGGCAAGGAGAGCGGCGCCAATGCCGCCGCCAAGCGCGAGGGGGTCGAGATCCGGCTCTACAGCATTATCTACGAACTCATCGACAATGTTGAAAGCGCCATGAAGGGGCTGCTCGAGCCGGAGCTGCGCGAGCAGGTGATCGGCCACGCGGAGATCCGCGAGGTGTTCGAGCTCAGCAGGAAGAGCAAGATTGCCGGCTGCATGGTGATGAGCGGGCGTATCTCCACCAAGGCCAGCATCCGCATCAAGCGCGGGCGCGACATACTCTTCGAGGGCGTGATCGGCTCGCTCAAGCGTTTCCAGAACGAGGCCAGCGAAGTCCGCCAGGGCCAGGAGTGCGGCATCCGGCCGGAAAACTTCACAAACTTCGAGGCCGGCGACGAGATCGAAGCCTATCTGGTCGAAAAAATCACGCAGGAGCTTTAGCCGCCGCCGGGTGGCCGGGAATTCCTGATGACCCGAAGAAAGATCATCCAAATCGCGCTCGCCATGGCGCTGGTGCTGGCGTTCGCCGTCAAAAGTTTCTACGTCAAAAACCCGGTCCTCGTCGGCGGGACGATGGGCACGAGCTATAGCGTGACGGTCAAGGGCCGTGTTTCGCACAACAGGCTCAAAAAGCTCTCCCAAAAGATCGAGGCGCAGCTGGCCGAGGTGAACCGGCAGATGTCGACCTGGATCGACTGCAGCGAAATCTCGCGCTTCAACCGCTCCACCAACACGGCACCTTTCCAAACCTCGGAAGCCTTTGCGCAGGTGGTCGGCGCGGCGCTGGAACTGAGCGCATCGACCGGCGGGGCGTTCGACCCCACGCTCAATCCCCTGCTCAACCTCTGGGGGTTCGGCAGCGGAAGCGGGGAGCGCAAGGTGCCCTCCGATGCCGAGATCGCCAAGGCCAAAAAGCTGACCGGCTGGCGCAGGCTGGGCGTTGACGCAAAAACGTCCAGCCTTTGGAAAACCATTCCCGGCCTCCAGCTCGACCTCGGCGCCATCGCCAAGGGCTACGGCGTGGACAGCGTCGGCCGCCTGCTCGACCGGGTGGGATACGCGGACTGGTTCGTCGAGATCGGCGGCGAGGTGGCGGTGCGCGGCACCAATCCCGATGGCGTTCCGTGGCGGATCGGAATCCAGTTCCCCACCACCAACCCGATGGACGACCGGTTGCAGGGGATTCTCAATCTGGACGAGGGCGCGGTGGCCACCTCGGGCGACTACCGCAACTATATCCGGCAGGACGGCACGCTCTACTCCCATATTCTCGATCCGCGCTCCGGCCGCGCCGTGCTTTCGGACACCGCCAGCGTCACCGTTGTCGCCCCCGACTGCATGCACGCCGACGGCATCGCCACCGCGCTGTTCGTGATGGGTGCCGACGAGGGGCTGGCCTGGGCGGAGCACCGGCCAGGCGTGGAGGCCATGTTCCTCGTGCGCGGGGCGGGCGGGGAAATTTCCGAAAAATTTAGTTCGGGCTTCGCGGCGGCGACAGGCTATGTTCATGTCCAATGAATCTTGAACCAAAAGGAAAAACCATGCGCTTTGCCTACCTTCCCCTCTGCCTCGCCCTCCTGGCTCTTTCCGGCTGCGGAAAAGATACCGCCACCACCGAAGCGCAGGAGGAGCGGAATCCGCTTGTGAAGCAGGGCCAGTCCTTCATGGATGCCCACGACTATGCCCAGGCCGAGAAGGCCTTCAAGCAGGCGATCGACAAAAACCCGAAGATGGCGCGCCCCTATCTCGACCTCGCCATCATCTACCACCAGTACAAACCCGACTACGTCGCCTCGATCTACTGCTACAAGCGCTACCTCGAACTGCGCCCCGACACGGAAAAGGCGCAGTTCATCAACGAGCAGATCACCAAGGTCCAGATGGCGCTGGCCAACACCATCCTGCAGCAGTCCGGCGCCACCCAGGCCATCCAGGAACTCAAGCAGCTCCGCCGGGAAAACGCCGAGCTCAAGCGGCAGCTCGCCGCCCGGCCCAAGGCTCCCGCCCCCCGCCCTGCGGAGAGAACCCTGACCCAGACCATTCCAAAGAG